>NZ_LFZV01000001.1:2655030-2860341 GCF_001183965.1 Bacillus sp. FJAT-27916 | reverse complement strand
CAATTCAATTACTATAATCATGACCGTTATCAATGGAACTTAAAGAAGATGACCCCTGTTCAATTTAGGAATCATCTTCTCGTAGCTTAGTCTCTTTTTTTAATGTGTCCTTGACAGGGGTACCAGTTTAAGGGCATCTTCCCTCTTTTCTTTATGCTTCCATTTCTTTAAACCGCCTGGCATCCTCCTTCGGCGGTACTCCGAACAGGCGGGCATATTCCCGGCTAAATTGTGTTGGGCTTTCGTATCCCACCTGATAGGCTGCTTCCTTCGCATCAGCTCTTTCGGTAAACAACAGCCGTCTGGCTTCCTGCAGGCGAAGCTGTTTTTGGAATTGGAGAGGGCTCATGGTCGTCAGTTCCTTGAAATGGCGATGGAAGGTAGCTGTACTCATATTCACGCTTCCAGCAAGCTCTTCAACCTTTATAGGCTCAGTATAATGGTCGAGCAGATAGGAAATAACCTCCTGAATATGACGGATGTGTGTGCCCGCCTTGGCAAGCTGCCTCAGGTTTACACCATGAGGTCCCTGTAAGACCCGATAAATGATTTCCTTCTTGTAAAGAGGTGAGAGCATAGCAATATCCTCAGGTGTCTCGGTAAGCTTGGCCATTCTGATGGCAGCATCAAGGAGGAATCTGTCCGCGCGTCCAATGTACAGAGCCTGCTTCTGATCTAAGTTTTGGGACTGATTTGTATGCGGCATATCCGCTATATCAAAGAGGTCTTGATGACTGAGCTCTAGCTTCATCGCTAGATATGGTTTCTCGGCAGATGCTTTGACGACATTCCCTGATAAGGGTAAGTCAATGGATGAGACAATATAGGAGGAAGGCCCATAGCGATATTTTTCAGTACCAAGGAACACCTGCTTTTCTCCTTGTGCAACGATACAAATAGAAGGCTCATTCACTCGGTAAATGGGCTCAGATGGCAACGATTCTCGAATGAATGTCATGGTCGGTACAATGGTTTGGAAGACACCGTCTTCGTTGAGATGATTTGATAAGTATTGGGCAAGCTGTAGTTCACATGCAGGATGTACAAGCATCTTTTTTCTCCTTGTTTATATATAAGTTATGGTTTAATTCTATCTGCGGTTGATTCATTCTGTAAAGAGAAGATGAGAGGAATAGGCAAGCATTTGAGAGAAATATGCTACTGCTCTTCAATATGAATGGTACATAATAGAACAAGGATTAATGGTATCTTCTTAGAGAGCGGAGGTAATAGAAATGGATTATGTAAAACTGGGCCGTACAGGACTTGATGTTTCCCGGCTTTGCCTTGGATGCATGAGCTTTGGAGATAAAGAGAATTGGATACATAAGTGGCTGCTGGATGAAGCAGAAAGCCGTCAGATCATCAAGAAAGCCTTAGAGATGGGGATTAATTTCTTTGATACGGCAAACTCCTATTCAGGAGGCGTGAGTGAAGAAATACTAGGGCGGGCGATAAGGGATTATGCAACACGTGATGAGGTGGTTCTTGCGACGAAGGTGTTTTTCCCTATGCAGAAGGGACCAAACCGAGGCGGACTGTCCAGAAAGTCTATCATAAATGAACTGGATCACAGTCTCAAACGGCTTGGTACCGATTATGTGGATCTTTATATCATTCATCGCTGGGATGACCAAACTCCGATTGAGGAGACGATGGAGACACTTCATGATGTTGTAAAGGCAGGGAAGGCCAGATACATTGGCGCCTCATCCATGCAGGCGTGGCAATTCTTAAAGGCAAACCATGTAGCTGAATCCAATGGTTGGACGAAATTCGTTTCCATGCAAAATCATTACAATCTCTTATACAGGGAAGAGGAGCGGGAGATGATGCCTATGTGTGAAAGTGAGGGAATCGGGGTAACCCCATACAGCCCGCTTGCTTCTGGCAGGTTGACAAGGGCTGTCGGAGAAACAACCTATCGCTCGCAGACCGACCAAGTGCAAAAGGCAAAGTATGGCACGATGGAAGACTCTGATAATGAGATTATTACTCGTGTAGCATCAATCGCGGAAAGAAGAGGTGTCCTGCGCATGCAGGTCGCATTAGCCTGGCTGCTTCAAAAGCAGCCTGTCACAGCCCCAATCATAGGTGCCACAAAGCTTCGCCATCTTGAAGATGCCAAAGGAGCCTTGTCTATTAAGCTGACAGATGAGGAAATGTCTTTCTTGGAGGAATCGTATCTTCCGCATCCGGTAAGTGGATTTGCCTTAAAATGATTAAACGAAGAGGGAGATAGAATGTGTGATGCATCCTATCTCCCTCTTTCTATGGACATATTCATTCAATGACGGGTTTGTTCTCTTCCTTCTTCGTTTCGGAGCTGCTGATATTGGGAACTTCAAGCATATCAAGAATAAAGATGAAGATCGGAATACCAAGAATCAATCCCCAGATTCCAAGGAAATGCTCAGCCAGAACAAGGACAAGGAATGTGTAAAACGTCGGCAAATGGGTTTTGGCTGACATGAATTTTGGATTAAGAATATAGCTTTCAAGCGCATGAATGGCAGCAATTAAGACAATCACATACAGGACATGCATACCCTCGCCAATTTGATAAGCAATCGTGCATAAGGGAACTAATGAGATAATGACACCTGCAACAGGGATTAAGCCAAGCAGGAATATCATAATGCCTAGGCCAAGCAGCTGCGGGAAACCAAGGAAGTACAAAATAATCAGTGATAAGACAGCATTAACGGAAGCAATCAAGAATTGAACTTCGATCACTTTCCCAAAGGAATTGACAAACACAGTGCCTAAATGCTCAAGCTCCTTAAAAATGGTCCCCAGCTTACTGTTTTTGAATGTGCTGGTGAAACGGCCGATTTTCTCTTTCTCCAATAAGAAGAACAAGCTTAATAGGATTGAGATAAATAATTGAAGGCTGACTTTGCCGATATCAGCAGCATATGTGTATATGGCACTGGCGTTCTGTTCAATATCGGTTGGAGAAATCAGCTTGTTCATCGCGCTGATAATCACTTCAATGGCACGGTTATCCGGCGGGTCCTTATAGAAGGCTATTAAGGCTTGCACTAATTCCGTCAGCTGCATGGTGATAATGGGTATGTATTTATAAATAACCATGACCATGGAAGTGATTAAAACGGAATAGAGAATTAGGATAATCAATTGAGGACGTACCCTAAACTGAAGCGTTTTCCTTAATGTAGAGGAGATAAACCGTTCTAATCCGCCCATTAAAAAGATGAAAATAAAGGTAAATAGAATCAAATTAATCATGTCTCTTAATGTATAAAAGAGTATAATGAGAATTAAAAAAGTTAGAAAGCGAATAAATCCTCTGCTTTTAACTAGTTGGTTGACTGAATACATTTGACGGCTGGTACTCCTTTCGGCTCACTCCTGAATAATTCAATTATACCTGTAAGATGCTTGCTTTATAAGAGGGCGAGCAAAATTATTTAGGCAGATAACATTCTCAGTAAAACAAATATGTGGCACGTTTTAGATTTATGCTAATTGGATAAATAAGTGTATACACTGATGGGGGGAATGTTTAAATGGGTAATGTAGAGCAAAGAAGTGAGAAAGTTGCGATTGTGACTGGCGGCGGATCTGGTATTGGAGCCGCTGCAGCAAAAAAATTAGCGGACAGCGGCGTTCATGTATGCCTGTTGGATATCAATTATTCCGGGGCTGCTTCCGTTCGTTCATCCATTGAACAGAGCGGCGGCGGCGCTTGTATTTATGAGGTAGATGTAAGGGATGAGAATCAAATTAAAGAGGCAGTCAATGATATCGTGGAGAAGTATGGCAGATTGGATATCCTCTTTTGCAACGCAGGAATTAATGGAACCTTATCCTCTATTGAACACCTCGATGTCGCTGATTGGGACAGGACGATTGAAACGAATCTTAGAAGCACGTTCCTATTTGTGAAATATTCCATTCCTCATATGAAAGAGAGCGGCGGAGGCAGTATCATCATTACAAGCTCAATTAATGGAAACAGGCGGTTTGCCGGCTTTGGGATGGCAGCCTACAGTACCTCAAAAGCAGCCCAAATTGGCTTCATGAAGATGGCGGCACTGGAGCTTGCTCGTTATAAAATCCGCGTAAATGCCATCTGTCCAGGGGCGATTGAAACAAATATTGATGATTCTACCGATAAATCCGAAAGTGTGAAGGAAATCGAGATTCCAATTGAATACCCAGAAGGTATGCAGCCGCTGGCAAACGGTCCGGGACAGCCGGAGCAAGTCGCAAGCTTGGTAGCCTTTCTCGCTTCAGATGAAGCAAGCCATATATCCGGAACGGAGATATATGTGGACGGTACAGAATCCTTGCTCTAAACTATCTGGCATGAACAGGACTTATTTTAATAGGATATGTAAGGACTTCAATTTTCTGAAGTCCTTTTTTACGTTGATTTTCATTCAGCTCGCAGTTTGATAACAAGTTTTAGGATGCACCATACGATGAATGTCCCAATAATGGTCATGAGGATGAAAGTTGAGAAGAAACCGCCAGAATAGCCGAAAGCGACTGAGCTGTCGAGGAAATGGACATTCTCATATTCCGTTATATCAGGCTGATAGCGGACTGTTTGAACATATGCCAAGGTTAGAACGCCTGCCATATACAGGATATTGATCAGGATAGATAAAAACATAGACATAAGTACAGTTTTCATGAATGATCACTTCCCGACTCTCTTTTTGCCATAATAGGACAAATCTGCCTGATTTGTAAACCTATAAAATAATCCGTTCATTAAAGCTCCATACTAACGGTATTACGAGACAAAGGAGGGACAGCTATGAAACCAATCATCCCTTTTGAACCTATCGCAGCTGCTGAAATACCCTTAAGTGGAGATTGGGTATTTCAGGTGAAATGGGATGGTGTGAGAATTCTCGTTTATAAGTCCATTTCTGGGACAGAGGTTATTAATCGCCATTTAAACAATCGTACCATTCAATACCCTGAATTGCTGGACACTGAAAGCTATTCTAAGGCTGATAGCTTTATTCTAGATGGTGAAGTGATTGCCCTTGTGGACGGGAAACCGTCCTTTCATGAGGTTATGAAACGTGATCGATTGAGAGGCGGTGCAGAGATAGAGATTAAAAAGAAAGAGATTCCGATTATTTATATGGTGTTTGATTGTCTTTATATGAATGGGGTATCCATGATGGATAAGCCCCTATATGAGAGGCAGAAAATGCTCCGGTCTATCGTTAAGGAAACAGAGCATATCCGATTGACCGAGAATTTCGAGGAAGGTGAAGGCTTGCTCCACGCTGTGAAGGAGCAAGGCCTTGAAGGAATCCTTTGCAAAGACTTGCATGCCTGCTATTTACCAGGGGGCAAGGATGCTCGCTGGCAAAAGATCAAGAACTACCAGGACGTGATTGCTGTTGTGTGCGGTTATATCCAAAAGGGAAGCGGACTTCGCTCCCTTTTGCTCGGTTTATATGACTCTGACGGTCAGCTTCATTATATAGGCAAGGCAGGCAGGGGTCGTTATAATGCACAGGATTGGAAAACCATCCAGCATTATCTTGAAAAAAGCAAACAGGCTTTTTCTCCTTTTGTTAAGGCCATTCATGAAGCAAAGGATTGTCAATGGGTAAGTCCAATTTTTACGGTAAAGGTACAATTTCTTGAATGGTCCGAGTCCAGAACATTGCGTCAGCCTGTCTTAGATTCCTTTGTCGAAAGAAATCCGCTTGATTGCCGGTTTGAGAAAGAGGGGAGTCAATGAGATACCATGCAGCAGCTTTTCTGCAGACTTTTGACCGGGTAAATGGGCTTATCTCTGTGGCTGTCCTAAAACATCAAAAAACGGAAACGATAGCAGTTGTGAAGGAGAGATTCAAGCAGGAGGAAAAGGATGCCCTTATCAAGCTTCTGTTGGAGAGAGGGTGCAGGGAAGAGGCAGAAGGATTTTCTGTGCCGCCTGGCATTTGTGTAGAAATCAGCTTCAAGACTGTAAAGAATGGGAAACTGCACGAACCGCGCTTTGAGCGGCTGCTATTCACTCATGACTGGCATGCATGTACGTGGGTTCATCTTCTCCTAGCTCAATATGAACCCGTTCAGCTGACAAATGCGCAAAAGGAAATCTGGCCATGTCATTCTGTCACAAAGGAGCGGTATATGGAATATTTGCTGGCTGTGAAAGACAGGATGCTTCCGTTCCTATCTGGAAGGCTGCTTACGGTTAAGCGATACCCGGAAGGAGTGGGGGCGAGCGGGTTCTATCAGAAAGCCGCCCCAGAGCATGCACCAGCATTTGTTCAGAAGGTGATAGTGGAGGATGATTCCCATATAATCTGCGGGAACGCACAAACACTGTTATGGCTTGGAAACCAGGCAGCTATTGAGTTTCACATTCCATTCAATACCGTGGATTCACTCTATCCATGTGAGATTGTTTTTGACCTTGACCCGCCCGCGCTTGGAGATTTGACACTTGCTATCAAGGCAGCCCTTGAGATGAAAAGGCTGTTCGATAACTTCAACCTCTTATCCTTCGTGAAATTATCCGGCCGTAAGGGAATTCAAGTTCATTTACCTCTTAATGATGGAATCCTCACGTACAGTGAAAC
The DNA here is from genome assembly GCF_001183965.1 of Bacillus sp. FJAT-27916. Taxonomy (GTDB): domain Bacteria; phylum Bacillota; class Bacilli; order Bacillales; family Pradoshiaceae; genus Pradoshia. The sequence continues at coordinate 2,853,754 of NZ_LFZV01000001.1, read as the reverse complement.
GAGGATATTTACTGAATTTATTGCCTCCTATCTTGTTGAGCAATTCCCCGAGCAATTTACTGTGGAGCGGCTCAAAAAAAATCGAAGGGGCCGCTTATATGTAGATTACATCCAGCATGATGTTAAGAAGACCATCATTTGCCCTTACTCACCACGGGAAACGGAGGAGCCTGGGATTGCTGTTCCCCTATATTGGGAGGAGGTACGACAAGGAATGAAGACGGGTGATTATTTGCTGGAGGAAGTCCAAAAAAGGGTGATAAGGGGGATAGATCCTTTTGCTGAATATTTTACGGTCAATCAAGGAGTACAGATCAAGGAATTGATTGAAGTCCTTCAATCAACCTCATCATGAATCTGCAGGTTTTGGATATCATAAGAAAAAAAGAGAAGGTGTTCTTATGCATACAATCTGGAAAGGGACCATCAGCTTTGGTCTTGTCAGCATTCCCATTAAGCTTCATGCTGCAACCGAGAATCAAGATCTGCCGCTGCGCACTCTGCATGAAAAGTGCCATGCTCCAATTAAGTACAAGAAGGTATGCTCTGTGTGCGGGGAGGAAGTCCCGCAGGAGGATATTGTGAAGGCATATGAATATGTAAAGGGGAAGTTCGTGGTTCTTGATGAGGAAGAGCTGCAGGCCATCAAGAAGGAATTAGAGGAGAAGGCTGTTGAAATCATCGATTTTGTAAAGATTGAAGAAATAGATCCCATTTATTTTGAGAAGAGCTATTATATTTCTCCAAATGAAGGAGGGGTTAAGGCTTATACTTTGCTGAGAAGAGCCCTTAAGGATTCAGGAAAAGTAGGCCTTGCCAAAATCACTATACGGGCAAAGGAGTCAATGGCTGTCGTTCGGGTATATGAGCAGACATTATTGATGGAAACCATCCATTTCCCGAGTGAGGTCAGAAAGGCATCAGATGTTCCGAATATCCCGATGGTGGAGGAGGTCGTCCCTAAGGAGCTGGATACGGCTATCCTGTTGATTGACCAATTAACGACTGAGTTTGACCCTAGTAAATATCATGATGAGTATCGCTCAGCCCTCCTTGAATTGATCGAGCGCAAAAAGGCAGAGCAAACGGTCACACCGGCAGCATCGAATGCACCGAAATCGAATGTAGTGGATTTGATGGCAGCTCTTCAAGCTTCCATAGACCAAACAAAGCCGAAGACAAAGCCGGCAAGAAAGCGTGCGCCGCGAAAGAAAAGAGAGACATCATAAGAAAGGGAAGCCCGTCAAAAGACAGGCTTCCCTTTTGCTGTTTCTTATGCTTGGCAATTGACAATAATTCGTCCTTTTGCCTGACCTTGCAGTGGTATAGAGACTTTCTTTGGCAGCTCTTGCAGAGTTATCTCTTCTTGAATGAATACATCAAAGCTTGCTGGTTTAAAGTCATTTGCCAGACGGTTCCAAATGGCAAGTCTCTTTTCCATTGGACAATAAACGGAATCAATACCCAGCAGGTTAACTCCGCGCAGGATAAATGGGAAGACAGTTGCAGGGAGCTTCGTTCCGGCAGTCAAGCCGCTGACCGCAACAGAGCCTCCATATTGAATTTGGCTTAACAAAGCAGCCAGCGGCTCTCCGCCGACCGGATCCACGCCTGCCGCCCATTTCTGTTTCCCTAATGCTCGTACCTTTCCATCAAACACTTCATTTCGCGGGACAATGGAAGAGGCGCCAAGGCTGGTAAGGAATTCAGCTTCAGTCTCTTTGCCTGTGCTTGCCTCTACCGTGAATCCAAGGGTGGAAAGAATGGATACGGCAAAGCTTCCAACCCCGCCTGTTGCACCGGTAACGAGAACCTTCCCGCTTTCAGGCGTAATTCCATTATCAAGCAGCCGTTGAACAGAAAGAGCTGCCGTGAAGCCGGCTGTCCCGATGACCATCGCTTCCTTTAATGTCAAGCCTTCCGGAACGGGTACAATCCATTTGGCAGGAATGCGGGCATACTCACTATATCCGCCAAAATGAGAAACGCCGATTTCATAGCTGGTGGCAATAACCTCGTCCCCTTCCTTAAAACGTGAATCATTAGAAGAAACCACCACTCCTGCAAGATCGATGCCTGGGACGAATGGATAATGGCTAACGATGTTTCCATTTGGAATAGTCGCCAGGCTGTCCTTATAGTTTACACTCGAATAATGGGTGCGGATGAGCACTTCTCCTTGAGGCAGATCGTCAAGTGACAGCTTTTGAACATCTATCGAGAAATGTTCGTTCTCTTTGTTTACGACAAGGGCGTTAAATTTAGTAGTCAACTAGATGACTCCCTTCCTATATTTATTGTATTCCTAGTATATAGAAGATACCCTTATTTCACTATAAGTAATGTCAAATATATACAGGAAATATTTCACTTATAGAGTAGATGATTCACCTATTTTTCTGAAGTAAATAAAATACTGATTATCTTACATCTAGGTGCATGCAATTTATCGGAAAATATAGAGTGTGATAGGATGTGCTAGAAGCGTAATTCACCTGAATAGGAGGAGAATAAGAAGAAAAATGACAGATGCAATTTGTCAGAATTTATTTGTTTTTGTCGGGCTGATAATTTGAGTTCCCCTTTTTGATTCGATAGACTTAGTCTTATATTCCTTTCATTATAGTAAGTTTTTCCTCAAAGTATAAAATAAGTAGTAATAAATCCTCAATATTCAACATTATATTAATTTTTTTACAGACAAAAGATTCCATGAAATATAACTGTAATGTTTATATGGTGGAAATGAAATTATAGATTGATATAATAAGGACCGTACCAAACATTGGACTTATTGGAATATGTTGTTGATATTTGTCGATTGTTGAAAGAAGCTTTAATGGGTGAGATTGGTTTAGCAGATGGACTCTATATAGGTCTGAGAGTCTATTAAAACCATCAAGCACAGAAGAGTTTTTGAGTTAGATAGAGAGAAAGGGTCTTAGAGGCGGCTCTTTATTGAAAGGGGATCATCATTTGAAGAAGTCATTAATTGCTTTGAACATGGCTGTAGTTGTTGGAGCCGGTTCATTGTTCTCAGCAGGATCTGCATCAGCTGAATCCATTTCTGAATTGAAGAAGAAGGAAAGTCAGATTGAAGAGAATCGTTCTAAGGTTCATTCCAATATTAAGGATGCCGAGAAATCGATTGATCATGTAAAAGGTAAACAAGCAGATTTAGCATCACAGCTGGAAAAGCTTGAAAAGCAAATGAAAGAAACCGAGAACAAAATTGATAAGTTAACGGCAAAGATTGCTAAAACGAAAGAACAAATCGAAACATTGAAAAAAGAAATCAAGGTACTCGAAGATAAGATTGAAAAGCGTAATGAACTGCTGAAGGAACGTGCCCGTTCTTATCAAGCAACAGGCGGAAACATGAACTATCTCGAGGTCGTGCTTGGAGCAAGTGACTTCGGCGAATTTGTTGAGCGGTTAAGTGCTGTATCAACTATTATGGATGCAGACCAAGATTTGATCGCTGAACAAGAGCGAGATAAGAAAGCATTGGAAGATAAGAAGAAATCTGTTGAGCAGAAACTAAGCGATCTTGAATCTATGATGGCTGAAGTGAAAGAAATGAAAGCCAAGCAAGAACAGCAGAAAAAAGAGAAAAATCAACTTATGAAGAAACTGAAAGCAGAGCAGAAAAAGCTTGAGAAAGAGAAAATTGGCATGGAAGAAGAGGCAGACATTCTAGCAGGCCAAAAGGCGGCTATCAAGAAGGCTATTAAGCAAGAGGAAGCACGTCAAGCTGAGATTGCGAAACAAAAGGCCGCGGAGGAAAAACGCCAAGCTGAGCTGGCTAAACAGCGAGCAGCAGATGCGAAGAAGAAATCTTCCCAAAGCTCAAGTTCAAGCAAAAGCACGAATGCTGGTTCATCAAGCGCAAGCTCTAAGTCAAGTACAAGCTCTAAATCAAGTTCTAGTTCCACTTCAAGTTCTAGTCATACTGCTGCACCAGCACCATCCAGCAGCGCAGCATCCGGCATATTCATGAAACCAGCTGCAGGTTATTACTCTTCTGGCTTCGGCGGTAGATGGGGTACAAACCATAACGGTATTGATATTGCTGCATCTGGTTCTGTATCGATTATGGCGGCGGCAGATGGGGTTGTTTCAAGATCTTATTTCTCATCTTCCTATGGAAATGCGATTTTCATTACGCATTACATTAATGGCAAGCAATATACCACTGTGTATGCGCATTTAAGTTCACGTATGGTTAGTAATGGACAAACCGTCAAGAAAGGTCAGCAAATTGGCTTGATGGGGAATACAGGACAATCCTATGGCCAGCATTTACATTTTGAAATTCATGAAGGACCTTGGAATATCAATAAATCAAATGCGGTTAATCCGCGTAAATACTTCTAAGATGAAAAGGGAATCCGCTTAGGATTCCTTTTTTGTTTATTCTCAGCAAGAAAAGATGCGTGTATATGATAAATTTCTTATTTACCTAATTATCCCAGTGATGTATAATTTGCTTGTACTAAATAGTATAAATATTCCGTAAATTTGGAAGCGCTTCCCTAAAGGGAGCCGGAAAGGAGACGGATATATGGGAGAAAAGAAACCGACTTATAAGGAGGAGGGCAGCCGAACGAATTATTCGGCTATTGTTCAATCAGCTGATTTCCAGAAACTGCTGCAAATTAAAAAACGGTTCATCATTCCTTTCACATTGTTTTTCTTAGTCTTTTACTTCGCATTGCCGCTTATGACCTCTTATTCCACTGTTCTTAATCAATCGTTTTATGGAAGCATTACATGGGCGTGGGTATTTGCTTTTGGACAATTTATCATGACATGGGCTTTATGTATGATTTACTCCAAAAAGGCTGGACAATTTGACATACTTACGGATAAGATTCTTCAGATGAGAAAAGGAGAGACGTCCAAATGAATGTAGCTGCCTTTACAATGTTTCTTGGGATTGTTTTCATTACACTATTGATCACTTATTGGGCATCCAAACGAACGAGCAATGCAAGTGAATTTTATACAGCGGGAAGTGGTCTGACCGGTTGGCAGAATGGTCTGGCCATTGCTGGGGATTATATGTCAGCTGCATCATTCCTAGGAATTGCCGGTTCAATCGCTCTTGCTGGGTTTGATGGGTTCTTTTACAGCATTGGCTTTTTGGTTGCTTATCTAGTTGTTCTATATTTAGTGGCGGAGCCTCTTCGAAATCTTGGTAAATATACGTTGGCAGATATGCTGGCAGCACGCTTTGATACGAAGAAAATTAGAGGGTTTGCAGCCTTTAATACAATGGCAATTTCTATTTTTTATATGATCGCTCAATTGGTTGGCGCAGGAGCACTTATAAAATTATTATTAGGGATTGAATATACAACCTCCGTTTTAATTGTCGGCACCTTGATGACTATATATGTTATCTTTGGCGGTATGCATGCGACAAGCTGGGTCCAAATCGTCAAGGCACTTCTCTTGATGACGGGGACATTTATCATTTCGATTATCGTCCTGGCAAAGTTTAATTACAGCATCCCTTATATGTTTGAATCAATGAGATCAGCGACTCCGCTGAAGGAGGCTTTCTTAAATCCTGGAGTTAAATATACGGAGGGGCTTGATACACTCTCGCTAACAATGGGCCTTGTATTAGGTACAGCTGGGCTCCCGCACATTTTGGTCCGATTCTTCACGGTGAAGGATGCCAAGGCAGCGAGAAGCTCAGTCGTTGTGGCAACTTGGATTATTGGAGCCTTTTATGTCATGACCATATTCTTGGGCTTTGGGGCAGCCGCCTTTGTTGGCACGACTGATATCGTTGCAGCGAATGCAGCAGGTAATATGGCTGCGCCGCTTCTCGCACAGGCATTGGGCGGAAATATGCTATTTGCCTTCGTCTCTGCTGTTGCCTTTGCAACAATCCTTGCTGTTGTAGCTGGATTGGTTCTAACCGGTGCATCAGCGTTTGCCCATGATTTCTATAATGAAATCCTTCGTAAAGGTAAAGCGAACGAAAAGGAACAAGTCAAGATGGCGCGCTATGCATCTATTGGGGTATCTGTCATTTCCATTTTGCTGGCTTTAGTAGCTCAAAACTTGAATGTTGCTTTCCTTGTCTCTCTTGCCTTCGCTGTCGCAGCGAGTGCTAATTTGCCGGTCATCCTCTTTACGATCTACTGGAAGAAGTTCAACACAACTGGTGCAATCAGTGCCATGGTTGTCGGGTTAATTTCCTCCGTAGGACTGGTGCTGATTAGTCCGAACGTCTTTAGTCCGGATGGTTCAGCTATTCTGACTGGGGAAGCACTATTTCCATTGACGACGCCTGGACTTGTATCCATTCCGCTAGGATTTATTGCTGGCTATATTGGAACAATCTTATCAAGGCAGAAGGTGGATGAAGCGAAGTATGATGAAATTTTGGTTAAATCCAATACGGGAATGGATACCATTCACCGCATGTGAGAAACAGCCTAAATAATAGAAAGGAGGAGAAACAGATAATGTTTCTCCTCCTTTCTTTGATTTCCCAAGAAATAGTCTAGCCCATCTTGATGACAATCTTGCCCCTTGTATGGCCGGATTCACTGAGCTCTTGGGCATTTCTGACTCCTTTTTCGGAGAAAGGAAAGGTTTCAAGCGGAGCGGGCTTCAATCGTCCTTCCCCTAAAAGGGAGGCAAGCTCCTGCAACTGGTCTCCTCTCGGGATAAGCCAGAGGAATTGCTCTCTAATCCCATATTGGCCAGCCTTTTGTTCAGAGGGAGGTTCCACGATGGAAACAATTTTTCCGCCTTTACGGAGAACTTTCATGCTATTTAGAAGGGTCTGCCCACCTACCGTATCAAATACAGCGTCATACTCACTTAAGATTTCTTCGAATGATTCTGTCTTATAGTCAATGCATTGGTCAGCCCCTAATGAGGTTAAGTAGCCATGATTTTTCTTGCTCGCTGTTGTGGCGACATAAGCTCCTTTTAGTTTCGCCAGTTGGATTGCGTAGGTGCCAACACCGCCCGCCCCAGCGTGAATCAAGACTTTTTGTCCCTCCATGATTTCGAGCGCATCAAATAAAGCCTGATAGGCTGTCAAACCGGCTAAAGGAATAGAGGCAGCCTCGTCAAAGGATAGATTATCGGGAATCTTTGCGAGCAATAAGTCATCCACTACGGTATATTCGGCATATGTACCGAGACGGGTCAGCTCTGGCCGTGCAAAAACACGGTCGCCTATTTCAAAGCCTTGAACATGCTTTCCAACATCGGCTACTACACCTGCAACATCCCAGCCAAGTATGATGGGAAATTCAAAATCATAACGGTCCTGCAGATAGCCTTCTCTGAGTTTCCAGTCAATAGGGTTAACTGAAGCAGCTTTTACTTCCACAAGAACTTGATTATCTAGGGGGATTGGTTTATCAATGACTTTTTCCTTCAGTTCGTTTAATCCGCCGTATTCCTCGATTACAACGGCTTTCATATTATTCTTATGCATGCATACCCTCCTCGTATGTGATGAGGTAATTAAATCCTCTTGTTTCTTCATTCCCTTTTATAAGGAGAGTAATCATGAGATTTAGGACATGAATAGCGGAAATTCACATGTTTATGCTGAGGCGGCAAATTACTTGGGATGTGGAGGTTTCCTGCCCAATAAAAAGCTGACCCTGATGATCGAGTCAGCCCATATTAGACAGCAAATGATTTATGCAGGTGATTCTGCATTAATGCATTTGGCGATAAGAATGATAAGCAGAACAGATAGGATACTGAATGAATAGAAAAGATAGGATTCATTTTCTTTCAAGAAATAGGACATAAGGGGAGGTCCAGCAGCAACCCCGAAAAAACGGGCGGAACTATAGAAGGAAGTAATCGTTCCCCTTTGTTCCTTTTCAATATTTTCGGTAATAAGGGCATCCAATGAGGGAAGAATCGCTCCAAGCCCTGCTCCAAATATGGATAAAACGCCTATAAGTAAATAGAGATTATCGATATGAGAGGTGAAACAAATGGAAACACAGGAAATCACCAAGGAAATGATAATCAATATCTTCATGGCTTTAATATTATCCTTGATCTTCTTTCCTGTGATAAATGAGGCTATACATAAAAAGAACAAAGGAATGGCTAAAATAAATCCCTTTTTAATGTTATGGATATCATATTTAGATTCAAGGATATTTGATAAATAGAACTGTACTGCAAACAAAATCAACATGATAAAGGCACCGGTAATGAACACACTATAGAGCCATCTTCCATCGGTATGAAAAATCTTTTTAACCTGCTGTAAAAAATCTTTGAGCTTAGGAGGCTCATCCTTCTTTTTTGGAACTTTAATAAAGAATAGAACCATCAAAAAACTAATTAAACTGAAGACAGAAATAGAAAAGAAGGGGATATACCATATCCACAGGGCAAGGGCTGCGCCAAGAATCGGGCTCAATACTTTGCCAAATGTATTGGATGTCTCCACAATTCCTAAGCAGGCGCTTGCTTCATCATCGTCCTTATACAAATCACCCACAAGTGGAAGGATGATTGGAAAAGCGCCGGCTGAACCAATTCCTTGGATGATTCTGCCGATGATAATCACCATATAGGGATCACTCATTTTCCAGGAGGCAAAACCGGATACGAGTCCTCCGATAAATGTGATGGCAAGGCTGGGAAGTAAAATCATCTTACGCCCAAATCGATCCGATAAGTATCCTGCAATCGGGATAAGCAATATTGAGGCCACCGAATAACTTGTGATGATCAGGCTCGATTGGAAGGAGGATATGGAAACCTTTTTCTCCAATATGGGCAGAACAGGAATTAGCATGGAATTACCTAGTGTCATAATGAGCGGAACAGCAGCAATGCTGGCCAGGCACCATATGCTCACTTTTGACTGATCAGAATTAAAACTCATAATTGCACCCTCATTTCACTTTCATTCACTGCTTTAATAATTTGCGTAGAATGATAAAAAGTATGTACAACGATATGCAGGCAAAACTGGGCAAATAAAAAAACGCCGCAAAAGCGGCGGAAAACAGGTGGATATTCTTAATCTCTTGAAGAGAGCACTCCAATAAACTGAAGGATGTATATAAACAAGTTGACGAAGTCCAGATATAGATTTAACGCCATTAATGGCACAGCCTCATCTGATACCCCATATTGCTTCATCCTGTTTACGTCAAAAATGACATAACCGCTGAACACAAGAATGCCGATAAAGGAATAAACAAGAGTCGCTGTTGAGGATAAGGGTGAAAACAAGTTGAAAATGCCGATAACAATAAGTGCTAGCAAAGCAGCAGTTAGAAAGCCTCCCAAAAAGGAGAAATCCCGTTTTGTTGTTGAAGCATATAAGGAAAGTCCTCCGAAAATGGCAACAGTAGCAGCAAGACTCATGAGAACAGGCTTTGCTCCAATCGTGATTAAATAGCTAGTGACGATCGGAAACAGGGTGATTCCTGAAATAAAGGTAAAGGCATATAAAAATCCGTATGAAAGCATTTTTCTTCTTCGGACAAAGAAAGCCGCGATTAGCATAACGAACTCTAAAATCATGATTGGCAGGAATAAGGCGGGCGGAACAAAATTCCCGACGATAAATCCTAACAAAGAAACAGCCAATGACAGTGTAAATGTACGAAGTACTTTTGGAAGAGTATACCGATTTGATTCAATATATGTACTCATTTTCTTTCACTCCTTATGATGATTGGTTCTGTTTATCTTACACCATAGTTAAATTCTTATAGATAAGCACGTATTGCCACGATATTTTACCTATGTAAGAGTATATACGAAGGGCTATCAATAAAAGTTTCAATCAAGTATAACCTGCTTCTTGGAAAATGAAGGAGAATATTTTGGATGAACGTGATGCATAAACAGATAAAAGAGGGTATACTACGAGATAGATGGGAACATATGTTCTGTCTTTTGTTTCCAGATAGATAATTGGACTAAAATCTATGTTATTCTATCACTAAGAGTGAAGAGAACTTGATGATTGCTTATAAGGAGGAAAAGGAATAATGGATTTCACATTTATTCATGCCGCCGATATTCATTTGGACAGTCCATTAAAAGGGTTGTCTCGATATGAAGGCGCTCCGGTTGGACGATTACGAAGCGCCACCCGTGAAGCCTTTACCAATCTCGTTGATTTAGCCATTGAAAGGCAAGTGGATTTTATCATCATTGCAGGAGATCTGTATGATGGTGATTGGAAGGACTATAATACGGGATTATACTTTGCCAGTGAAATGGCACGGCTTCAAAAAGAGCAGATTCCCGTGTTCATGATCAAAGGAAACCATGATGCGGCAAGTGTAATCACGAAGGAAATTAAGCTGCCTGACAATGTTCATATGTTTGATGTGAAGAAATGCGGAAGCGTGAAGCTGGATGATATCGGCGTGGTCATCCATGGTCAAGGATTCAGCACGAGAGCGGTTCTTGATAATTTGGTCAAAGGATATCCCAATAGTGTGGATGGCTATTACAATATCGGCATTCTTCATACTTCTGCCGGCGGGCGGGAAGGGCATGAAAACTATGCTCCCTGCTCGATTGAGGATATGAAAGGAAAAGGGTACGATTATTGGGCACTTGGCCATATTCATAAGAGAGAATATCTGAGTGAGAAAGAGCCAGTTATCTTATTTCCTGGTAATATTCAAAGCCGACATAGTAAAGAAACGGGTCCGAAAGGCTGTACACTTGTTGAGGTCGAGGGCGGTACATTAAAAGATATGACTCATATGCCTCTTGATGTTCTCAGATGGGAGGTAATTGATGCGGATTTAACTGGAGTCACTCAGTATGAAGAGTGGATGGCACAAATCGAGCAAGAAATCGAAAAGGCCTATGATTTGGCGGATGGAAGGATGCTCGCTCTCCGCTTTATTCTGAATGGACAAACCCCTCTCCATTTTGAGCTGGCAAGTGATAGGGACAGGGTTCTGAATGATTTGCGTTCAATGGCTTTTTCAATTGGAAACGGAGATATATGGATAGAAAAGGTCAAGCTCAAGACAACTGCGTTGAATTCATTATCAGAAGCGTCCAATTCAACTCCGGTTACAGGAATATTGGAGTGGCTTGATGACATGTCATATGAAGAGATGCTTCAAGAAATCAAGGAGGAATTTCAATCGCTTCATAATGCGCTTCCTATGGACCTGAAACGCGGCGATGAGCCCGTTATACCAGATACGGCAGATGCTTTGAGAGAAAAAATTCAAGCAGCTAAAGATATCATTAATGAAGGATTGCTTATGGACAGGGGGAAACATTCATGAGGTTTGACAGGCTAGAAATTGAGGCCTTTGGGCATTTTACGAATTATTCGATCCCGTTTGATCAAGGACATTCCTTTCATGTGTTATACGGCAATAATGAAGCAGGGAAAAGTACCTTGCTGCGCTCGATTACCCAGCTTTTATACGGCATTCCTCACAATTCTAAGGATTCTTTCCTGCATCCGAATACAAAGCTTCGTATAGGAGGAACCATTTCGAATGCAGCAGGGGATACGATCAAGTTCTATCGGAGAAAAGGGAAGACAAAGACCCTTCTAGATGAGAATGGAGAAGCAATTCCAGATAACTCATTGGTACCGTATATCAATGTCTTATCAGAAGATACCTTTCGTTCTATGTTCGCCTTGAATCATGAAACCTTGCGTGAAGGCGGAGAAGCCTTGCTTGCGAGTAATGGGCATGTTGGTGAGAGTCTTTTTGCTGCTGCATCCGGCATCAATGCAATTAAACAAGTTATGGGGCAGCTAGACTCAGCCAGCAAGGAACTTTATAAGGCAGGTGGGTCAAAACCGCCGATTAATGAACTAATTCGTAAGGAAAAGGAATTAACGAAGAAAGCCAATGAATCTCTCATGCTGGCAAGGCGATGGAAGGAATTGGAGAAGGAATACACAGATGGAAAGGCTGTTATTTCAGAATTGAGGGAGAAACAGGCTCAAGTTTCCGCTCGAATTAATAAGCTTGAGAAGCTGCGCAAAGCTTCACCTAAGCTTGCTGAAAGAAAGCTATTATTGGACAAATTAGCCCCCTATGAATCGATTCCAACTCTTCCTCATGATTGTTCCCTCCAAAGGAGAGAACTATCCAAAATCATTCGCTCTTGTGCAGAAACGGCACAAACAGCAAAGGCAGAAGCGGATAACCTAAAGGAAAAGCTGGCCCAGCTTTCAGTTGATGAGAACATATTGAAAGAAGAATCCGTTATCCAATCCTTAAACGGTGATATTGGTGCCTATGAGAAAGAAAAACGTGATTATGAGAATCTGAAAGAGCGGGCTGAAGTCTGCCGAAAACAATTAGATGATCTCCTTCAGAATATGGGCTTTATGAGCATGGAGGCTGTAGAAATGGAAAATCTTCGAATTCAGCCTGCACGTAAAGAGAAAATTCGTTCCCTGCATGAAAACCATCGAATCCTAAAAAGTTCTATTTCTGAGCTGCGCCTGCGGATTACGGCAATGGAAGAAGTTGTTTCTTTGAAGAAACAGGAATGGGAGAATTATGGCGAGCTTCATTCACTTGATGATTTACAAGCTGCATTAGCGGCTGCTCATGATGAAGGGAAACTTGAGGATAGGATTGCTGAATTGCAAGCTGAATTAAAAGATATGCAGGATTCCATTGATGAGCAATTAAAGACTTTGCCGCTCTGGAACGGAGGAAGGACGGAATTTGCCGGACTTCATATACCAATCTTAGAAGAGACGATTGAGCAATTCATGAAAGAAGAGAAGACATACAAGGAAGATGTTCTTGCTTGGAAACAAAAGTTTGTTACGGAGGAAGAATTGCTTTCCTCCGCCCGTGCTGCTCTCCGTGATCTTGAAGCGAGTACAGTTATCCCAACAGAGGAAAACCTAAAGAAAGCAAGACGAAATCGGGATGAGAGTTGGAAACTGGTTCGCCGTACATTAGATGGTCAGAAGTTGACGGAAGCGGAAATTGCCCGTTATGCAGGAGAAAACAAGCTTACCGACATTTATGAATCCCAATTAGAAAAAGCGGATGAATTGGCAGATGTTATGAGACATGAGTCTGCGAAGGTGGGCATGAAGCAGAAATACTTGAATGATATAGATGAAGCAGTAAACCGTATGGAAGGGTACAAACGTAAGCTGGAACACCTAGATGATGTGGGCCGTCAATTATATGGCAAATGGAATGCACTTTGGCAAGAGAATGGGATTACGCCCCTTTCTCCGCAAGAAATGAAGGCATGGATGTCTAAGTATAGAGAAATAAAGTATTTGCTTTCACAATGCCAAAAGAAAGAGCATGCCTGCAGCAAGCTGAACGAGCAGAGTCAACTGCTGAAGAAAAGGCTGTATGATGCGTTGGCATCTGTTACTAAGTTGAATGTATCCTATCAAGATTACTCATTGGCCCGCTGGATAAAGGAAGCGACTGTCTTTAAGGATAAAGAATCAGCCCGCAGCCTTGAAAAACAGGCATTGGAATCTGATTGGAAGAATAAGCGAATAGCTCTTCTCGAGATGGAGAATGAATTGAAAGAGAAGAATCGCCAATACGTAGACTGGAAGGATGAGTGGGCGGAAGCGGTATGTCCCATTCAACTTGATGGGACGTGTCCAACGGATACGGCTCTTGAAAGAGTCGAACGTTATGACCGGTGTGTAAAGCTTTATGATGAATGGATTGAACTGAGTGCGAGAATGAATGCGAGCAGAATGTTTGTCCAAGATTTTGAACAGAAAATCGGCTATCTTCTTGATCAGGTAAACTGGCCGAAACAAGGCAATATTCAATCGTTGGTTTATAAGCTGGCGGATGAATTAAAGAAGCAGCTGCAGAATAAACGTGATAAAGAGGATTGGAATCGTCAGTTAGAGGAGTGCTTGGCTGGGTATGAAACAGCCTCTCAGAAGCAGCAAGCAGCTGAAGAATCGCTATGTGGCCTACTCTCACTTGCCGGTGTTCAGACAGTGGATGAATTACAGGCTGTGGAGGAGCAATATGCAGCTAAGCAAGATTTAACGAGAAGGATCAATGAGCTCGATCTCGTTCTTCAGGAAATAGCAGGAAGCGGGTCCATTGATGAACTTGAGCAGGAGATTGCAGAGCAAGATATGGAGCATCTTGAAGGGCACTTGACAGAATTGGAGCTTGAGCAAAAGGAGCTCGATGAAAACTGTTCTGCTGCCTACCAATCATTTGGGGTTTGTAAGAAAGAGTATGAAGAGAAGATTCACGGAAGTTCAGTTACGTCTGTTATGGCGACTGAAGAAAGGGAATCAGTGATAGCAGACCTTTCAGCCCTTTGTGAGCAATACGTCGAAAAGAGACTAGCTGTTATGATCTTGCAAAAGGGAATAGAATATTATCGAGCACAGAATCAAAATCCTATTTTAACGAGGGCTTCAACATTGTTTGCCCGCCTGACAGAGTATAGCTTTGAAGGACTTACCGTTGATTATAATGAGAAGGATGAGGAAGTTCTTCTTGGAATCAGGAATGGAGAGAAAATTGGGATTGATGCAATGAGCGATGGTACAATGGATCAGCTGTACCTGGCTTTGCGTGTTGCGAGCATCGAGAAATATTGTGAGGACAACGAACCGGTTCCGTTTATTGTGGATGATATTCTCGTTCATTTTGACAATAAACGCTCTAAGGTTACACTCGAGGTCCTGGCAGAATTATCAAAAGCAACACAAATCATCTTCTTTACTCATCATGCCCATTTAGTCGAACTGATAGAAGATACTTTAAACGAAACAGATTATCAGTTCATAGAAATTAATAAGGAAGCTGTCATGCAAGGATAAAAAAACGAGCAGATTATGTCTGCTCGTTTTTTGGTGATTATTATTTTGCTTTTTCTGCGATTTCATCTACGCGATTAAGATTATCCTCTAAGCTTAATTTTGTAGCAGATTTGCTTAAGAATTGATACAGCATACCAACGAAGACAGCGCCGCCGACAATGTTGCCGATTGTTACTGGAATCAGATTATAAATGGCTGCCCCAATGGAGATTGTATCAGGGTGTGGAGAAATCAACGCGATAGAGAATAAAGAAAGGTTTGCGATACTGTGCTCAAAACCGGAGCTGAAGAACAAGAATACGACAAGAACCATCATCGCCATTTTTGCTCCATCGCCTTTCACTTGCGTTGGCAAGAATACCGCTAAACATACGAGCCAGTTACAAAGAATTCCTTTGAAGAAAAGGGCCGTAACGGATCCGTGCATTTTATAAGAAACAATCTCATGTAATAAATGATCGTTTGGAATATGGCTGAAAATACCGGTGAAATAAAAGAGAATGGCTAAGAAAATAGCTCCAGCTGCATTCCCTAAATAACAAGCAACCCAGTTTCGTCCAATATCACGTAATTGAACCTCATTACGCATATAAGCAACTGTGAAATAGGAAGTATTGCCCGTAAATAATTCAGCACCGCCATATGTAATCAAAATCAAGGCGATACCAAAGAATAATGCCGGGAAAAGGTAAGCGAATGGCGAATCAGCCACACGGAAGTATTCACCTGTACGGAAGCATGTGACAATTAGGAATCCGACAAAGATACCTGCCAGCATAGCTCGAATAAAATAATGAAGTGGATAATGATCCAATAGTCTTTTCTTCTTGTGGGCAAGCGCCACAAAATACTTCAGACCTTGTTCTTCCATAATGTAGTCCTCCTGGTGTAGATAATTAGATATTTAGTAAGCATTAATTAACCTACTATACATGTCCTAAATTATCAATTCTATTTAAGGTAAAAAATTAATAGTAAATTCTTCTTATCCTTTTAAATGGTATGATTACCAATTCTTGATTACGGGTAATGTTCCTTAAAGGATGGTGATACTGATGAAGAATAGAGTCATGAAAAGAATTCTAGTCGCAGCAGCACCAGCTGTTATTGGCTATTTGTCTAAACGTTTTTTTGGGAAAAAGAAGCGAGTAGCATAAAGATTAATGACGGGCTATCGGCCCGTTTTTTTTAATGCCTTTTTGCCCTAAACATAATTTGCCCGGAAAATAGTCCTTTACTATTGATTTAGCCAATTGACTATATTTAACTTGATGTGAGAAAATATGTCTGTTTGACCAAGGATTTATTGAGGCAATTATTCACATAATGATTTCCTGCATGGTATAGTGGAAAGATGGACTTTTATATAAAGGATGGCATATATGACAAATTTAAAAGAGCAAATAGAATCTAGACGAACCTTTGCGATTATTTCCCACCCGGATGCGGGGAAAACAACATTAACAGAGAAACTGTTGTTGTTCGGCGGTGCAATCCGTGATGCTGGGACAGTTAAAGGACGGAAAACAGGAAAATACGCAACAAGTGACTGGATGGAGATTGAAAAGCAGCGTGGAATCTCCGTAACCTCCAGTGTTATGCAATTTGACTATAAGGGAACTCGGGTCAATATTCTCGATACCCCAGGTCACCAAGACTTCAGTGAAGATACGTATCGTACATTGATGGCAGTCGACAGTGCCGTCATGATTATTGATGCAGCGAAAGGGATTGAGGCGCAGACCTTGAAGCTTTTCAAGGTTTGCCGCATGAGAGGAATCCCTATCTTTACCTTTATTAATAAAATGGACCGCCAAGGGAAAACACCGCTTGAGCTGCTTGCTGAGCTTGAAGAGGTGCTTGGTATTGAATCTTATCCGATGAACTGGCCAATGGGCATGGGGAAAGATTTCTTTGGGATTTATGACCGCTTCTACAATCGAATCGAAATGTTCAAGGCAGAAGAAGAGGATCGTTTCATCCCGCTTAACGAGGACGGAGAAGTAGAAGGAAACCACCACCCAGGCCTGGATGAAGCTTTGTATGAGGAAACGCTTGAAGAAGTGATGCTCCTAAATGAAGCGGGGAATGAATTCTCCCGTGATAAGGTATTAGAAGGTGAACTCATTCCTGTATTCTTTGGAAGTGCCTTGACGAATTTTGGCGTTCAAACATTCTTGGATACGTATTTAGAATTTGCTCCAATGCCTAGTCCAAGGGAATCCTCTGTTGGACCGATAGAGCCTGTTCAGGAAATGTTCTCTGGCTTTATCTTTAAGATTCAGGCAAATATGAACCCAATGCACCGTGACCGCATTGCGTTCTTCCGTATTTGCTCCGGTAAGTTTGAAAGAGGCATGAATGTGACGTTAAGCCGGACAGGAAAGCCGATGAAGCTCAACAATTCTACTCAGTTCCTGGCGGAGGAGCGAAATAATGTTTCAGAGGCAGTTGCTGGTGATATTATCGGTCTATACGATACAGGAACCTACCAAATCGGAGACACGCTAACATCTGGCAAGGAGGCCTTCTCCTTTGAGAAGCTGCCGCAGTTTACGCCTGAGATGTTCGTGAGAGTTAGTGCGAAAAACGTACTTAAGCAGAAGCACTTCCATAAAGGGATTAACCAGCTTGTCCAGGAAGGCGCTATTCAGCTCTTCAAAACAGTGGGGATTGAATCATATATCCTTGGTGCGGTAGGTCAGCTTCAGTTTGAAGTATTTGAGCATCGGATGAAGAATGAATATAATACTGAAGTTATAATGGAGCGCATGGGAGATAAGATTGCACGGTGGACGACAAATGAGAAGGTTGATGAGAAGCTTTCTAGCTCAAGAAGCTTGCTGGTCCGTGATCGTTATGACCAGTATGCCTTCTTGTTTGAAAATGATTTCGCCTTGCGTTGGTTCCAGGAGAAGAATCCAGATATTGAATTATATAATCCAATGGATCAGCATGAAAGATAATTACATTGCTGCCTCTTTATAAAGAGGCAGTTTTTTCATGGTGAAAAACAGTTGACATATTTTTCCGAATGTTCTTACAATGGTGTAAAGTCTTAAGGGAGTGGTTTAGGAGATGGATCATGTATATTTTTTTACAGGGTTTCCTGGTTTTATTTCAAATCAGCTTATACGGGAGTTGCTGGATACGGATAAGAGCTTCAATAAACTTGTGGCAATTGTTCTTCCCTCCCAGGTCGAAAAAGCGCAGAATGAAAGATACCAAATTATGCAGGAATTTCATTTAGGGGAAGAACAATTTCAGCTTGTAGCGGGTGATATCTCTAAACCGAATTTAAATATGACCGGAAATGAAATCGGTTTCAACAGAGAGGATATTACCCATGTCTTCCATTTAGCTGCCATTTATGATTTGGCTGTGCCGAGAGAGATTGCCTATTCAGTCAATGTGGATGGAACAAGAAACATGAATGAATTCGTCAGGTCCTTATCCAATCTTAAGCGCTATACATACTTCAGTACGGCATATGTGGCCGGCCGGCGGGAAGGGAATCTTTATGAGGATGAACTGGTCAGGCCAGAAGCATTTAAGAATTATTATGAAGAGACAAAATATGAGGCAGAGGTGCTTGTTCGGTCATTGATGCCTGAATTGCCAGTTACGATTATTCGTCCCGGAATTGTAAAGGGGAGTACGACGACAGGGGAAACCATCAAATTTGACGGTCCATATTTTATCTTGAACTTTCTTGATAAGATTCGTTTCATGCCAATCATTCCTTCTATTACAAAGTCGGTTTGTGTCATTAATCTAGTTCCAGTTGATTATATCATTCAGGCAACCGCTTACTTAAGCTTGAATGATAAAGGAAAAGGGAAAACCTATCATTTAACCGATCCAAAACCGTATACAGTTACCGAAGTTTATCGGATGTTTTCCACCATGTATAATGGAAAGGAACCGAAAGGCTATATTCCTTTCATACTGACGAAAGCGATGCTAAAGATCAAACCCGTTCGGAAATATTTTGGTGTGGAAGTGGAATCACTTGATTATTTCACCTGGAAGGGGTACTTTGACTGCAGCAATGCCAAGCGTGACCTTGAAGGGAGCGGGATCAGCTGCCCTGATTTTAAAGACGGGGTTATGCCTATGATTGATTACTATAGGGCTAATAAGAAGCGTACAGAATACCATATTGAGATTACATAAGGAGGAATGAAAGGTATGCAGGCTGTGAATAAAGAAAAGACGAAAGTATATGCGCCAGCTACTGGAGAGCTCATCATGGAATACGAGGAAACGCCTGCTATACAAGCCGCTGATATGATGGAAAGGGCCAAATCGGCCTTCTGGGGATGGAGTGCGTTATCTGTCCGTGAGCGTGTTTCCTATATCAAAAATTTACGAGAGGCAGTAGTAGAGGATATCGATGCTATTGCAGAACTAATCGCCAAGGATGTAGGAAAGGTAAGGACAGATGCCCTTGTCGCTGATATTATGCCGTCACTTGATGCCATGCTTCATGTTGAGAAGCATGCAGAAAAGACCCTCAGAAGCCAAAAGGTGAAAACGCCCTTTCTATTGATGGGCAAGAAATCCATGGTTGAGTACATGCCAATGGGTACGGTGCTTGTTATTTCACCGTGGAATTATCCATTCTTACTATCATTATCCCCGATGTTGTCTGCACTGGCTGCAGGTAATACGGTGATATTGAAACCATCAGAGGTTACACCAGCGGTGGGAATATTAATCGAATCCCTTTTTGAGAAAGCAAAATTCCCGCCGAATGTCGTTCAGGTTGCTCATGGCGGAAAAGAGCTCGGGGCAAGCCTGACAAATGCTAAGCCAGATTATATCTTCTTCACTGGCTCTGTCGCTACAGGGAAGATTATTCAGCAAGCAGCTGCGAGAGACTTAATTCCAACCACTTTAGAGCTTGGCGGCAAGGACCCAATGATTGTCTTGCAGGATGCTGACCTGAAACGTGCGGCAGAGGGAGCTGCCTGGGGTGCCTTTACGAACAGCGGTCAAGTATGTATGAGCGTAGAACGGCTGATTATAGAAGAAATGGTGATGGAGCCATTCTTAGAGGAGCTTCTGCCTCTCGTGAATCAATTAAAGCAAGGGTCCGGAGCGGATGATGATATCGGTTCGATGACCTCGCGCATGCAGATTGACATCGTTAAACAACAGGTTGAGGATGCACTTGAAAAAGGGGCTGTCCTTCTTGCAGGGGAACATCCATCCAAGTGGGATCTTGACTCCATGTTCATAAAACCCCTTATCCTCTCCCAGGTGACAGAGGATATGATGATTATGCAGGAGGAAACCTTTGGTCCTGTATTGCCTATTATTTCTGCAGAGGATGAAGAGGACGCTGTGAGGATAGCTAACGGGACTCGGTATGGACTGAATGCGAGTGTATGGTCTAGAGATAAGGAGAAGGCTCGGAGAATTTCATCGAGGCTTCAATCAGGGGCTGTTTTGATTAATGATGTGCTAATTACGGTTGCTAATAATAATCTGCCATTTGGCGGAGTAAAGGACAGCGGAATTGGAAGATATCATGGAGAGAATGGAATCCGAATGTTCTGTCATGAGAAAGCTGTGATGGAGGATTTGGGATACAAAAAATCGGAAATACAATGGTACCCTTATAAAGAGAAATATGAGTCATTCCGTAATCTTCTTGTTGCTAATTTTGGAAAGTCTCGATCCTTTAATGACGTATTGAAGGAATATCTAAAATTAATTAGAATGACTAAATCAAAATCTTAATTCTATCTTATCCTGCAGATTGCTAGACTGTAAAAATATTATACTTGCAGAAGTTGAGCATACCACCTATAATGAAACATACAAACCAATATGAACCCAATTCAAAGGGGAGTAGCGTTAGGGAAACCTAAAACAAAGTCGTCATTACATGGATCGTATCCATCGGCTTTGTTGGCATTTATTGATTTAAAAATGCTTAGCAAGACCTTTGCCAGTAAGTTTAATTACTAGGCAGGGGTCTTTTTTGTTGGATTGGAAAATAAAGGAGGTAATTATTTAGATGGATGCAGCATTAATACTAGAGTATGCATGGGTTTTATTAGTACTAATTGGATTAGAGGGAATTCTAGCGGCTGATAATGCGGTGGTTATGGCTGTTATGGTCAAGCATTTACCGAAGGAACAGCAGCGTAAAGCCTTATTCTATGGATTGGTCGGAGCTTTTGTATTGAGGATTGGTTCATTATTCCTGATTTCCTTCCTCGTAAATGTATGGCAGATACAAGCGATTGGTGCGGCGTACTTACTCTATATCATGATTAACTATCTAATCAAGCATTATATGATTAAGTCGGATAATGGCAAGGTCAAGGAAAGAAAACAATCCGGCTTCTGGATGACTGTTGTGAAGGTCGAAATTGCTGACCTCGCCTTCGCAATTGATTCAATGCTTGCGGCAGTTGCGCTTGCAGTGACTCTTCCTGAAGTGGGTAACTTCCATATTGGCGGTATTAACGGCGGACAATTTATTGTCATGTTCTTAGGCGGATTCGTTGGATTGATTATTATGAGGTTCGCTGCAACGAAATTCGTTGTATTGTTAAACAAACGTCCTTCACTTGAAACAGCAGCCTTCTTAGTTGTCGGCTGGGTCGGTGTGAAATTGGCAGTCGTTACTCTCGCGCACCCAAGTGTTGGTATTCTAAATGAACACTTCCCGCATTCAACTGTGTGGAAAGCAATCTTCTGGACAGTCTTAGTAGCCATTGTAGTCGTAGGCTGGTTTGTGTCCGGTAAATCAGTAGAAAGACAAGTTGGCGAAGATTCCAAAATCGATTAATAGGAAAAAATCCGTATGCTATTATGCATACGGATTTTTTTATGAGGAAATATTACCTAAATTTTCTCTCTACCCCCTTTAATTAAATAGGACAATCGAATCATATAGGGAGGCTGATAATGATCAGTAAAGGAGGGCAGCTAATCTAACATCCAGATAGGGTACAGAAAAAAGTTATAGAAAAGTGCATGGTTTTTAAAAATGTATCTATTCCCTCTATAACCTATTTTTACATCCTGTGGTATAATTTGTGCAGGGTGGGGTGAATTCTATGTTAGGAATGTTCTTTCCAAGTCTGAGGAAACGTCAGTGTCTGGAAGAAATGATGCATTCAATACAAAATGGGGATTTTGATCTACGCAATGACCTCATAGAACAATACAAACCGTTTATAAAAAAATCAGTCTCCTCCGTATGCAAACGATACATAACAGAAACAGATGATGAATTTAGCATAGGGTTAATTGCTTTTAATGATGCAATAGACCGATTCTCCTATGAAAAGGGGACGGCGTTATTGGCATTTGCTGATACGATGATTAAGCGTAGAGTCATCGATCATCTTAGATCACAATCAAGAAAAAACCAAGAACTATCGATAGAGTTCGGAGTTTATTCAGAGGAAGGATATGCACAAAGTCCTCTTGAAGCAGAAAGATCGATTGAATTCCATAAGGAAGAGCTCGATGCGGAGCAAAGAAGAGATGAAATATTACGCTTTACCAATATATTGACATCTTTCGGGATTACCTTCAGCCAATTGGTTCAAGCGTCGCCCAAGCATGCGGATGCGAGAAAGAATGCTGTCTCCATTGCCAGAATTGTGGCAGAGGATCCGCTCATGCTTGAGTATCTCTTTCATAAGAAGAAGCTGCCGCTGAAAAAATTAGAAGACAAGGTGAATGTTTCCCGTAAGACGATTGAAAGGAACCGGATTTATATTGTGGCAATGGTGCTGATTCTTACAGGTGATTACCAGTTTTTGAGTGACTACTTAAAGGGGGTGCTTAAGGATTGAAGCAAGGGGTCATTATGGATATTTCCGGAAACAAGCTGAAGGTATTGACACCTGATGGCGATTTTTTAGAAATCAAAAATGACAATGAATTTAATCAAATTGGGGACCTCGTCTACTTTGAACCTCAATCTGCAACCAACCTTAAAAATAACCTCTCATCCAGGAAGGGAATAACAGCTAAAGCAATGCTCGCATTGGCTGTATCTATTTTATTGATTTTCAGCCTATTACCAATGGCTATGAATGACTCGACGGTTTATGCATATGTCAGCATGGATGTAGACTCAAGCATTGAATTAAGCGTTTCAGATGAGATGGAAGTATTGGATATAGAAGGTATTGATGAAGAAGGGGAAGAGATGCTCTCTGCTCTAGAGGGATGGCGGAATCAAGATATTGCTATTGTGGTCGCTCAAATACTCTTGCTCATGCAAAAGGAAGGAAAGCTAGGAGAGAACAATGAAATCGTATTCTCGACAGTAGTCCTTGATAAAGACAAGAACCTGGAAGAACATCTTGAAAGAAAGCTGTCCACTGTTGAAGAAAAAGGGATAAAATCTGTGGTTATAGAGACTCAAAAAGCAACGGTTGATGACAGGAAAAAGACAAAAAATGAAGATGTTTCAACTGACTCGTATATAGAGGATCAAACAGATAAAGAACGAGAGAAACAAGTGGACAAGAAAGAAGCTGTTCCAAAAGAGGAAAGTCCAGAGACACCTTCAAAAAAAGAGGATAAAGCTTCAAGCGATAAAAAGTCATCGGGACAAATAGAGCGACAAAATGAACATCCAACTGATGGAAAGAAAGCTTCTCCCAAAACGCCTGTGCAGAAAAAAGAAAAATCAAGAAATGAAAGCTCGTCTGCACCTGTAAAGGAAAAGAAAAATCAATCGCAAGGTCCAGTGAAAAGTTCCTCCAACAGCGTTCAAGCAAAAGAGAAAAAGGAAACCAAAAGGCAAGAACCGCAAAAACATCGAAGTGTGCATGAAACAAAGCAAGGACAGCCTGATAAACGTGTGCAGCAGCGGGATTCAAATAAAAAGGAATCCAAAGAGCGAGAATTAAAGAAGAACAATGATAATCGGTCAAACAATCAAAGAAATGACTGGAATAAACCAAGCCATTCCGACCAAAAAAATGAAAAATTCAGGGGGAATGGGCATAAAGAAAATCCTAAGGGAACTAATGGCAAAGAAAAAAAGCAGGAAGATGACAGAGGTCATCATGGTCATCGATAAATAAAAGAAATGCCCGGATACAGCTATCCGGGCATTTCTATGCCATCATTATTCAGTTTTACCTGACATTTGGGACTGAGCCAGTTTCACAAGCTGTTTAGTGATTTCTCCGCCAACAGAACCATTTGCACGAGCTACGGTATCTGAACCTAAAGTCACTCCAAATTCCGCCGCAATCTCATATTTATATTGGTCAAGCATCTCTTGGACACCTGGAACAAGCAATTTATTTCGGCTTGCCATTCTTATGCACCTCTATCTTTCATTATTGCTGGAATCTGATATTCCGCCTTCATAATATGCTTGTCAAACGGCCTCTTCATTCGGTTTAAACGATGGATGAGGAGGTATCGTTTCCCTTTCCGCACAATGCATGAATAGAGTGATTTGGACAAATAGTAATGGTGAGCTTTAGGAAGAAAGGACGATCATGATGAAGAGAAAAGCACAATTTGATGCCGCAGAGAAAACAAGCAAAACACCTAGAAGAAATTTAAGAGAGACTAATGAACATGAGACTGAGTTTTCTGCAGAGTTTTCTGGAGGAGAGGATGCGATGAAAGGCTTTAACCGCAACTCTAAGCATGGACGAAAAGGGAAATGAAGTGAAAATAAAAGAAGCATACTTGGCACCGTAAAAGGCGGTATCCCGAGTATGCTTCCATTTGGTTTAAGATAAAAGGGTTTCTGGTTCAGTAAAGAAGAGCTTGCTGCAGCCCTCTTTTGGATTGAAATAGGCTAGTACAAGATTTTTCTTGGAGCGGTACTCACCTGTTTGTTGATAATGTGAATAATCAATATCTATTTCTTCGATTAAGACATGCTTGTACATATCCTTTTCATTTAGCTTAAGCGAAGCGAAGTCGGCGCTTATTCGTTCAGGCTCATGAATAGCTGCTTGATAATATGGCGACTTTTCCTGCTTGGTCATGGTTGTATCCCACCAAGGTTTGCGCGGCTTGAAGGAAAGGTTCTCTAGATAATCAACTTTTAGAAGGGATACAAGCATATCCTGGTTTTCTGGATAGGCCTGTTGATTAAATTCTACAAGGCGCTTAAATAGATCCTCTGGCTGATGGCCGATTCTTGACCAGTTCTTGTCCTCCCAATAGGAACCGAATTCCTGGAAGAAATCAAACGGAGATGGATATACCATGCTGACGAGATATTCTACGCCATGGTCCATGCGATGGTCATTCCAATACTTCTCGAGCACATCTTCCACTTGTTTGATACGGATAATATCCGTAAATGGCATGACATTATTGCTTACAATTTCATATGGTGCTTGGTCCATGTATTCATAATTCCATTGCTTTGCCTGACTGCGAAGGCCCGTGCCGCGCAGCATCTTCAAGAATCCAAGCTGAAGCTCCTCTGGCCGCATTTCGAAAACATCATTAAACGTTTTACGGAAGGAATCATAATTCTCCTCTGGAAGACCTGCAATTAAATCCAAATGCTGATCCACCTTAGCGCCATCCTTAATCATGGTGACGGTACGTTTAAGCTTCTCGAAATTTTGTTTCCGTTTTACAAGCTCGTTTGTATAATCATTCGTTGATTGAACCCCAATTTCAAAACGGAACAGCCCCTTTGGAGCTTCCTTGTTCAAATACTCGATGACCTCAGGCTTCATAATATCAGCGGTAATTTCAAATTGGAATACACAGCCGGGTTCATGCTCGCGAATTAAAAAGTCAAAAATATCAAGAGCATAGCTGCGGCTGATATTAAAGGTGCGGTCCATGAACTTAATGGTTTTAGCACCATTTTTCATGAGGAAGCGAATGTCATCCTTGATTCGTTCCCGATCAAAAAAACGCACACCGGTTTCAATTGAACTTAAACAGAACTGGCAATTGAAGGGGCAGCCTCTGCTTGTTTCTATATACGTAATCCGTTTTGAAAGATTCGGAATATCCTCTTCAAATCGGAAGGGAGAGGGCAAGGTTTTTAAGTCAACTTTGGCAGCGGGCGGCGTGATGACCGGTTTGTCCCCTTCTAGAAAGGCAATCCCATGGACTTGGCGGAAGTCTTTCTTTCCATCTATTTCAGCAAGCAGGTTCTTGAAGGTGGCTTCCCCTTCACCAATGACAATAAAATCAACACCTGGTATTTCTCTCAGCCAAAAGAAAGGGTCATAAGTGACCTCGGGTCCCCCGAGAATAATATGAACATTAGGAAGGACCTTTTTTAAGATTGTACCAACCTTTTTAATCTCTTCCATATTCCAAATGTAGCAGCTAAATCCAATTACATCAGGGTTTCGCTTATATAGGTCAGTGACTATGTTCATGACTGGATCTTTAATCGTGTATTCAACTATTTCAACATTGTATTCAGGTGCAGCATAAGCCTTTAAGTAGCGCAGGGCCAAATTCGTATGAATATACTTGGCGTTAAGCGTTGTTCCAATAATTTTCATGTTCGTGCAATACGTCCTTTCAGCATGATTCTAGCACTAATCTTAACATATTTATGTATATGAGTAACAGGAATGGACGGAATTCCCTTTTTGTTTTTGAAGACAGACGAAGAGGCTAGGACAGAACGAAATAAAGGATCCTCAGAAACGAATGATTGGAACTTATTCTTCCTACTCAATAGCAGTTGGAAATACAAGTCCGTTCCATTTTGCGAAATGCACTCGCTTTCCTCTGCTTCCCGCAGGAGTCGAGTGCATGGCGCTCCATTCCACTAGTCACGAATAATAGAAAGCCACAATCAACGAATGCATCGAAAACAACCAATAAAGACCCGAATAATTAGACGATAGATTCATTCATTTACCGTCTAATTATTCGGGTTTATCATTAGCTGAAAGACTTATGTCCCAGCCTCTTTGTTTTAATCATTAACGATTTTCGTGAATTTTTCTTTATAGAAATAGGCATACCATTTCCATTCTCCGAGCATTCTCTTTGTGTTCTTCCACTTCAGCTCTATAAATGGCTGTGTGACGGAAGTGACGAATTGACTGGATAGAATCATGGTCAGCAAGAGTGCAATGCCGGCAAGCAGTAAGTAGTTTTCAACTGTTGTGAAATATTCCTTTAAGCCTGTGAAGCGGAAGGTTCGGACAAAGAATCCATGTAATAAATAGACATAGAGGGTTTGAGTTCCCCATCTTGTAAAAAAGTATTTTCCCTTTGGTACTAAAGCCATAAAGCTGATGATCATTACTGCGTTTAGGCCAAACATCCCGAGTCTTTTGAACATGGAGATAAGGGAAGCTGTTTGTTCAATTTCTGAGTAAGGCTTTGACCCAAGCATCCATTGACTGTCAACAGTGATGAAATAGTAAAAGCAAATAAACAGAATGATGAACGGTACTAAAGCAATAATCCGGCTCCTAAAGGATGTCAGTCGTTCAAAGAATTCCTTCTTCATATGATATCCTGCAAGGAAGAACGGGAAAAAGACAAATGTTCGGGAAAGGCTCAAGAAATTGGAAATGGAATCCACATAGCCAATACCCAAGGCGATAATGACGGCAATCAACAGCCCGGTTGCCGGTTTAAACTTCGCATAAAGGAACAGCATTAGGTTCCAGAAGAATAAGCTTAGTAGAAACCATAGGGCCCAATTGGGGTTGAGCGGCTCAATTTGAAAGGTTGAACGGTCGAATAAATAATAGTAGTAAATTGTATAGACAACCTGAAATATTAAATAAGGCAGTATCAATTTTTTTGTCAGTTTCTTTATATAGCCTGGTTTATTGAAGCCTTTAGCAAAGAAACCGGAAACGAGAATAAAGGCTGGCATATGGAAAGTATAGATGGTGCTGTATATGGCATAAATCAGTTCATTCTCATTAATATAGGTCCTGATGATGTGTCCAAAAACAACGAAAACCATTAAGATAAACTTTGCATTATCAAAGTAGCATGTTCTTTCTTTCATGATATCCTCCTGTAAGTCCATCTTAAAACCTTTTAGTTAGTTTTCCCATTTGGTTGTCCCCTAAAACAATCCTTATGTACCAAATTTAACTATGTGAATGAAATCACAATCATATTATAATTGTACTGGTTATCGTCATATGTCTTCAAGAAAATCAAACAATCCATGTTTGAAAAATATATAGATGTGAAGTTACGTAATTCCATTCTTTATGGAATGCATAGGTGAAATAGAGGAGGAAAGAATATGGCCATTCTGCCAAAAAAGAATGATAAAGGCTTCTATGAAATCAGGTTGGAATCCATTGGAGGATTAGGGGCCAATCTGGCGGGTAAAATGCTCGCAGAATCAGGTGTGCTTGGCTCGGGATTTAATGGCTCGAACTTTGCTTCTTATGGCTCGGAGAAAAAAGGGTCACCTGTGAAAAGTTTTATCCGCTTTGCGGATGCTGATACGGAAATCAGGGATCATAGCCCGATTGAAGAACCGCATGTTATCGGAATCTTCCATGAGGCTTTATATAAAATGGTTGATGTCGTAAGCGGCTTACAGCCAGATGGGATCGTACTCGTTAATTCAACGAGGGACTTTGATGAAATAAAAGATGATTTGAAGCTTTCCTATGGAACGCTTGCCATCGTTGATGCGCTAGGAATAGCGGTGGAGGAGAAAACGAAGGTTAATACAGCCATGCTTGGAGCGCTCTTTAGAATTTGCAGCTTTCTTGATGCTGAATCGATGAAAGATGTCATTAGAAGGACCTTCGAAAAGAAATACCCGCACTTAGTCGAGCCGAATATTCGAACGTTTGAACGGGGATATCAAGAAGTCCGCTTTAAAGAATATGAGGTACCGGCTGATGCTGAAGGGAAAAGCTTTACGAAGCCAGCTCCCCTGCTTGGTTATGAAACTCAACTGATAGGCGGTACCATCATTGCACAAGGCAATAGCCTGCTGAAAGACTTAAGCGGGTCCAGACAAGGGTTCCTGCCAAGCTGGGAACAAGAGAAATGCATTCACTGCGCTGCCTGTGATGTCGTTTGCCCCGACCTCTGTTTCGTTTGGAAGGAAGGGGAGGATAAACGCGGCCGTAAGCAAATGTTCCTTACCGGTATTGACTATCAATATTGCAAGGGCTGTCTGAAATGTGTGGAGGCTTGTCCGACAAGTGCTTTGGCCGATATGCGAGAAATGCTTGGGTTTGCCGAGGAACATAGTGTAAAGCATAACCACCCTTTAATAGCAGGGAGTGTTGAATAATGGCAGTGAATGAACTGGAAGTAAAAGAAATGAATGAAACCATGAAACCTAATCAAATAACGACCTTTGAATCAGGCAATGAGATGGCTGCCATGGCAGCAGCTCAAATTAATTATCATATAATGGGGTATTTCCCTATTACTCCATCAACCGAGATTGCACAATACTTGGACATGATGAAGACTAGAGGAGAGCATGATATCAAGCTGATTCCAGCTGATGGCGAGCACGGCTCTGCGGGAATTTGTTACGGAGCAGCGACGACGGGTGCCCGTGTCTTTAACGCAACGAGCGCCAATGGCTTGATGTATATGCTCGAGCAGCTTCCTGTTCAAGCGGGTACGCGTTTCCCGATGGTCATGAATCTCGTAACTCGTGCTATCAGCGGTCCGCTTGATATCCGCGGCGACCATTCTGACTTATACTATGCGTTGAATACAGGCTGGGTGATCTTGACTGCACGCAGTCCACAGGCTGTTTATGATATGAATATTATGGCATTGAAGATTTCCGAGCATGCGGATGTGCGTCTGCCGGTAATTGTTGCCTATGATGGATTCTTTACTTCCCATCAAAAGAGAAAGGTGCAATATTTCAGCGACCGTACAGCTGTACAAGCGTTTGTCGGCGAGTGCCCAACGGAATTCCCTCATGTTGATGTGAATAATCCGATTACTATCGGCGCTCATATGAATGGGGATGACTTGACCAATAACCATTATCAGCAATCAAATGCGATGTACCGCGCCGGTGAGATTTTCAAGGAAGTGGCGAAGGAGTATGGCGAATTATCCGGCCGCCATTATGATACCCTTGATCTTTATCAGATGGAGGATGCAGAGGTTGCTCTATTCCTCTTAAACTCTGCCGCAGAAACGGCAAAGGATATTGTCGACAGCTTGCGTCAGCAGGGGATAAAGGCCGGTGTAATCAGCCCGAATATTATCCGTCCATTCCCGAAAGAGGAAATTAAAGCAGCCCTTAAGAATGTGAAGGTTCTTCTTGTCGGTGAAAGAGCCGATTCCTATGGGGCTAATGGACCGAACCTTACACATGAAGTGAAATCAGCCCTTCAAGAAGATAAGGACAATGAAACCCTTGTGCTGAGCCGTGTATTTGGTCTTGGTGGTAAAGATTTCTATCCGGAGGATGCACAGGCATTCTTTGACGAAACCTTACATGTACTGCAAACAGGAGAGATCGAAAAAGCGTTTGATTATTACGGTGTTCACAAGGGACAGGAAGAGAATAAACTGGAACCAACCATCACACCGCAAACAGGCGACGTTTATAAGACAGGGTTAATTCAAGTTACCCCTGATGAAGAGACGGGGAAACTGAAAGTCCGAATCCCTCCTATTCGCGCTCTTATGGAGAAGCCTAAACGGTTAGCACCAGGCCATGGAGCATGTCCCGGCTGCGGAATCTTCCCGGCACTGGAATTATTCTTCAAAGGAATAGAAGGAGATATTGTTGCCTTGTACCAGACGGGCTGTGCCTATGTTGTTACCACGGCTTACCCGCATAGCTCTCATAAGCAAACGATGATTCACAATCTATTCCAAAATGGTCCGGCAACCTTATCTGGAACATTGGAAGCATTCCTGGAGAAGAAACGCAGAGGTGAGATAGACATCAGCGATGACGCAACCTTTGTGATGATCACCGGTGACGGCGGAATGGATATCGGGATGGGATCTGCCATTGGTACGGCCCTTCGCAACCATAAGCTGATTATGCTTGAATATGATAATGAAGGATATATGAATACAGGATCTCAAATGTCCTATTCGACCCCAATTGGCAATATGACAAGCACAACAGGTGTTGGGAAAGGGCAGCAAGGTAAGGCATTCCACCATAAGGATACACCGCAAATCATGGCAGCGACAGGTATTCCATATGTATTTACCGGATCAGAGGCCTTCCCGCAGGATTTAATTAAGAAAGCAGCCAAAGCCCAATGGTATGCTCAGAATGTTGGAACCGTATATGGAAAGATTCTCATTACTTGTCCGTTAAACTGGAAATCTAATGAGAGAGACGGTACGAATATCATGGAGGCTGCCGTCAATTCCTGTTTCTTCCCTCTATATGAAGTCGAAAGAGGAGAAACAAGCATCACCTACAATCCAGAAGCAAGAAAGAAACGGATTGAATTAGCCGAATGGCTCAAATATATGGGCAAGACGAAGCATCTTCTTAAAGAAGAGAATGCGCACTTACTCCATGAGTTTGAAGAAGAAGTGAATAAACGCTGGATGAAGCTGCAAGCAAGACATGAAAATCCAGCTTTATAATGAAAGCAGTTAGAAGGCTGTCCCTTAGCGGACAGTCTTCTTTTTATAGGGAATGTTTTATCGGCATTCAATCGCTCTGTTCGAAGTTCAATAGACCCGCTTTAGGTAAAGGCGTCAGAACATCTCTTATTTCTAAAGGATATGGGAAATTTTGACCGTTTGTCACAATGTTTTCAAAAAGAAAAGGAATTGTCAGGATTTTGTAGAATTATAAAGGGATGAATGTCGGAAGCGAAAAGGAGGATTGTCTTGAGTGATGGTCAAATGATGAATCTAGATGAGGGGTTGAACCACCAAATCAAAGAGGATAATCAAAGGCTAAAAACAGAGATTCAATTATGGGAGAACTTTTACCAATTCCATTCAGAAGCCATAATTATGACGGATAAGGAATTAAATATCCTTTCTTTAAATACAAGGGCGAGCAAGCTGTATCAGCAATTAGGCCAAGTCGACCGGCCGCGGAATTTAAAAGATTTCTTTCATGATGTTTCCAGTGAATTGGTGAAATTTCAAGTGAAGAAACTAAACCAGCATGGTTATTCCTTTGATAAATGGACAACCTTTCTGCATGCCTCACACCCTCTTGAGATTGAAATTTTTGCTGCGGCAGACGGCAAGGAAGAGCTTGGAAACCCTGAAAAATTTATTTACATGTTGATGGTCAGCGACAATAATCTTCTTCCTTCAACAATCGGCAATCATAATTTGTATGCTGACTTAATCAACGGTCTTAGCCATAATATTGTCATTCATAATGGCAAAGGCACTATAGTAGATGCGAATGAGGCATTTGCAGCCTTGCTGGAAAAGGAACGGTATGAATTGCTCGGGAATAGTTTTCTTAGACTTATGAAGGAAGAGAGTGCCCAATCCTTCCTGGATAACTTAGGGAATTTAAGAACAAGCAAGGAATGCAAAGGTTTTTTTTATGTGGAAATTAGGGGAGTATCCACAAGGTATGAGTATATGGCAAGCTATAATTTGCATAGCGGATTATATTATACGGTGTTTGCTGAGGCTCAAAAGCCGGCAATTACGCATTCGGTTATCCATTTAATAGAAGAAATATCTACACAGGTTGATGGAGCTGTCTTAATTGTTCAAAGGGATGGTCAGATTATCCGTGTCAATGAACAGGCCAGCATGCTATTCGGTTATCCAAGGTCAGAAATGATGAAACTTCATATACGGGATCTTGTACTGCAAGCTGGGGAGCTAGATGAAATGCTGCAAAATACAGCTGAGAATTGGTCATTTGAAACGTACTGCAGATGGCCTGATGGAAAGGCAAAGCTTATTGAAATTACGAACAAGCCCATCAAGGATTCTGAGTACAATCTGTTACTTTGCAAGATGCCGCATGGAATCTATCCATATGAAGATGACGGCTTTTTGTTCCACCAAAAGTTTCGCAGAATCTTTGATGGGACATTTGATGGACTCCTTATTTGGCGGGAGGACGGCCGGATTATTGACGTGAATGCTCCGGCATCTGATATTATCGGGCTGCCGTCAGAGGGGATGATTGGCCAAACCTTTCAAGAGATTTTTGACCTTGATTCAAATCAGAAGAAGCATCTGCAGCGTCATCTTTCTTTAATGGCTAAGAATACACAGCATAATTTTGTTTGTGAGTTGACCTGTAAGGATGGTCAGACGAAGCAATTGGATTTTCTCTCCCGCCCGGATATTATGAAGGGAATGCATTTGACCGTTTTTCGTGATATAACGGATAAGCTTAAGATGGAGGAACAATTAAAGAAATCTGATACATTAAATGTAGTGGGAGAGCTAGCCGCAGGGATTGCTCATGAAATTAGAAACCCAATGACAGCGCTGAAGGGCTTTATTCAATTGCTTGAGGGCAGTTTGAAGGGCGATTATGCCAGTTATTTTCAGGTTATCACATCTGAATTACAGCGGATTGAAACCATTATTACCGATTTTCTGATATTAGCTAAGCCTCAAGCTGTATCCTATCAAATTAAACAAGTAAATACCGTATTAAGCGAAACACTTGAATTATTGAGTGCTCAGGCAGCGATGCTGAATATCCAGTTTCAGACGAACTATGGTGAGCTGCCACTGGTGCATTGTGAAGCCAATCAATTGAAGCAGGTCTTTATTAATCTCCTGAAAAATGCTATCGAAGCGATGCCTGGCGGTGGAACGATTGATGTTTCCACAGAACCTTTTTTTGATAACCATATCTTAATATCCATCCAGGATCATGGCATCGGCATACCGAAGTCAGTCTTAAAGAAACTGGGCGAACCCTTTTATACGACGAAGGAAAAAGGAACCGGCCTTGGGTTAATGGTTACCTATAAAATTATTGAAGAGCACGAAGGCTGGATAGAAGTGACGAGTAAGGAAGGGGAGGGGACCCTCTTTCAAATCTATCTTCCAATCTTCCATGAATAACGTGAGAACCTTCTTTCGACAAGGAGGTTCATTTCATGTCCTTTATCTTAAGAAATTACAATTTAATGAATTATCATGGTTATTGATTTACATTTATTTGGAATTTTGGCATAATCCATACAGAAAGATTGCATAGGAGGAAACGTCGTGAAACAAGCGAACTTTGTTACTCTAGAAGCAGATATTAACATCGCGAGAGAGAAGATGATCAGCTATGCTTCTGAATATGGGTATTTAGATCAAGGGACAATCCAATTAAGCAGACAGCTTGACCAGTTAATCAATCAATATACAAGAATGAAATATAAGCGTACGTAATGCAGCCTTGAGTCCATACTTTGCTGGACCTGACTGCTAATCGGCTTTTGCGTTAAGGCATTCCGCCTCGAAATGAACCTCAAAACAGGCTGGCCGTCATAAACGTGACAGGTGGGCCGCATTTACTTTCCTCATCCTTTTTACCGATAAATAATTTACTTTTGTTTAGTTTAGAAGTATAATAACGCAAATCGAGATTCTTGAAGAAAAACGAATTCGGAGGGTAAGAGGAAATGGTCGAACCAAATCAATCACTAAAACTCTTTGTGGTGATGTCTAAAGCCTACAGAGCGATTAATGATTACACGAATAAATATATTCAAAAAGAAGGGGTCAACCCAACTGAATTTGCTGTACTTGAGCTTCTCTATCATAAAGGTGAGCAGCCCTTACAGCACATCGGGGATAAAATTCTCCTGGCAAGCGGCAGCATCACCTATGTGGTCGATAAGCTGGAGAAGAAGGGACTTCTGAAAAGGGTTGCCTGCCCTAATGACAGAAGGGTGACCTATGCACAAATCACTGAAGAGGGGACGGAATTCCTCGAAGGAATCTTCCCAGCTCATCAAGAGCGGATTGAAGAGATTATGAGCGTCTTATCAGATGAAGAAAAAGCGATTGCCATTGAGTGCATGAAAAAAATTGGCCAAGCTGCACCAGCTAAATAATCGTTCACGAAAAAGGATTGAATGGAAAAGATTCAGTCCTTTTTTTCATCTAATAGCTTAGCTCAGGGGTATGATTGATTTTTTTCCAGTTCTATACATAACAGTCCTTCTCCAGCATAAAGTGTCTATAGGCAGAGGAGGGACAAGTTTGAAAAAACAATGGATGAGCGTATTCCAGGTAGCTGCCGTATATGTTGGGACGGTAATAGGGGCAGGCTTTGCCACCGGTAAGGAAATTTATGAATTCTTTACGAAATACGGATCTTACGGGCTGCTTGGCATTATTTTAGCTGGATATATATTTATCAGTCTGGGCAGAAAGATGATGGTGATTGCCCTCAAGTATGATTTGAAAAATTATATGGAATTCAATGCGTGGCTATTCGGGAAACGTTTGGCCCTTTTTATTAATGTAATTGTTATGTTTATGCTCATTGGGGTGACAGGAGTCATGATGGCTGGAGCGGGAGGCCTTTTTGAGGAACAGCTTGGGTTCTCCAAAATGGGCGGAATGGTGTTTACAGCCTTTTTGGCAGTGGTTGTTATGAGCTGGGGTGTACATGGACTCCTCTCCATTAATACATTTGTTGTGCCGGCTATGGTCATGTTTAATATCATTTTGATGGTGGTTTCCCTTTTTACATTAAAGGGGGCTGCCCATTTAGTGCATATCCCTGACTTTGTGAGCATGAAGGCTTTCTTGTCCCCGTTTTCCTATACGGCCTTCAATCTTGCTTTGACACAAGCTGTACTTGTTCCGTTGGCGACAGAGATTGGGGATGAGAAACTGATTAGAAGAGGAGCCAATCTAGGGGGAGTCCTGTTAGCGCTCGTTCTTCTAAGCTGTCATATTTCCTTATCATCTGTCAGTGGGATTGGAGAGATTAATATCCCCACGGCCTATGTCATGAAGTCCATTGCCCCCTATTTGTACGGATTATATTTGTTCATTATCTTCGGTGAGATCTTTACCTCGCTTATTGGCAATGCCTTTGGGCTTGAGCGGCAATTAAAGAAAGTGACCGGGCTGCCCTCATGGTCACTTTATGTCTTCGTATTAAGTTTCTGCCTCCTGATTGGCCAATTCGATTATGGCCCGTTAATTTCTTACCTATATCCATTGTTTGGTTATATAAGTTTATCCTTCTTAGTTCTGTTGACGGTAAAGAAGGAATGAGATTATTGAAGCGGAAAGACAGCTAGAAGAAGCAGGTCAAATAGTAGGTGAGAGATAATGACCATTTGGAGGTTCTTCTTCCAGGCATACAGGGTACCCCATAATAATCCGCCGCCAATGCCGGCGAGTAAGAGCAGTATATTGCCTGAGAAAGCAAGAGGCAATGTATAAAGAAGGGCGGCGAGCAGGAAAGAAGGGATGGTCGTTATATGACCGTGAATCTTCCTCTGGACAAACCCTCTCCAGAAAATCTCCTCACCCGGAATAATCAGCAAAATCAAGACAGCGTATTGCCATGCTGAAGCCGGGGAAAGAAGGCGATATAAATCCTCCAGCTGAATCTGAAGCGGAGGATAGAGCAACGGGAGCCATTTACTTGCCGTCCATGTAATGCCATACATAAGAGCGCCAGAAAGGCTGCCGTATAGAAGGCTATTTCTTAAGGGCTGCTTTTGACTGTCCGGGTGTTCGATAAGGAAGGAAAGTGTCATTAACAGGGTCATGGCTGCCGTATAGGTAAACCAGAATTTCGATAAATCTAGATAAGAAATGAAGAAAAGCAAATAAGCAAGACATAAGCAAAGCAGAAGTGGATGGTCCTTGGCTGCATTCTTCATGCTTTTCCTCCTGTTCGTTGAATCATGATTATATGACAGAAAGAAAAGAGAAGGGATTCCTTCTCTTTTCGCTGTTTATTATAAAGTTAGGATGATTGGTTCATTTTTCGTGACAATAATGGTGTGCTCGCATTGTGCGACCAAGCTTTTATCCTTTGTGACATAGGTCCATCCATCTCCAAGCTCTGTTACCATGGATGCTTTCGTGGAGATGAAGGGTTCTACCGCAAGGACTGTCCCCTCATGGAGCAATTCGCTGTCCCAAGGATCAAAATAGTTAAGGATATGATCAGGGCTTTCATGCAAGCTTCTGCCGATGCCGTGGCCAGTCAGGTTTTTGATGACATTGAAGCCATTGGCACGAGCGGTGTTGAAAACGGCCTTGCCTATCAGGTTTTTCTTAGAGCCTGCTTTTGCCTTTGAGATTCCGTTGTTAAAAGCTTCAACGGCACATTGGCATAGTTTGTCAATCTGTTCATCAGATTGACCTACCATGAAGGAGATGCCTGTATCCGCGTAGTATCCATCTAAGACGGCTGAAACGTCAATATTGACTAAGTCGCCTTCATTGATGACGCGCTTTCCAGGTATTCCGTGAGCAACTTCCTCATTTACGCTGATGCATGTATAGCCGGGGAAGTCATACTCGTTTTTAGGAGCGGAAATAGCCCCGGTTTCATCAAATAATTGTTTGGCGAGCTGATCCAGTTCAAGGGTCGTTATGCCAGGTACGGTTGCGCTTTTCATTGTTTCCCTAACGCGGGATACAATCGCACCGATTGCCTTTAGGCCTTCTAAATCTTTATCACTTTTTACTATCATAATACTAAACCTGCTTTCTGTTCTGCTCTCTGCCAGAGGAGGAGCTTATTGAAAGGTTCCAAAAAGGAATCGGTTTTAATTATAGCGAAGTTTTCTTTAAATAGAAAGAGAGCGGCATGTACGAAAAAAACGAGACATAACGTCCCGTTTTACAGCTCGTTTACAATCGTATAGTTTTTATGGTTAACGACCGTTTTTTCTTCAAGCTCAAGGTCCCGGTAGTTCTCCATTAAGGTTAAATCGACAATAACGGAATTTTCATTCACTTTTTCGACAATTCCGCGCAAGCCATCACGGAATTCAATGATATTTCCTACATTGGCTTTATTCATTCTATTCACACCTTTTCTAGAGTTTATATGGAAATCATTAAAGCATGAAGTCTAATCCGTCATTTCTTTACTTTATATGCTTGTTTTTATCGTTTAGCGGATTATTATTGTCATTATAGTATAAAATTCAAAAATTGTAAGTCATTAAAAGGAATTTTTTGATAATTATTCAAAAGTTAAAACAACTTGAACCCCCTATTTAAAAAAATGTATGATGGAATCACATAAAAGGAGTTGTCAGAGGAATGAATCAAGAAGAAATTGAACGTCTTTTCGAGCAATTGAAGAGTGGGGAATTAACCCAGTTGGATGTAAGCAAGGAGGATTTTCTTGCCTTTCGATCGGTCTTGGTGAAACGGAATGATTTTAAGCATTTTCGAGGGATTGCTCATCTTGGGGGCAGTGTTACGTATGAATATTTGGAGGAACCGAGGAGCTAGCAGCAACAGGCCAATGATGAAAGGAATCATCATTGGCCATTTTTGCGGGTTAAAATGCCTCAGGATGCTGCCTATAGTAGGCTTGTAACTTTTTGATGGTTATTCGTTTCCATGATTTGACGGAGGCGGTTGTCGTTTGACAGTCTGCTGCGATTTCACGGGTAGTTTTACCATATTGAATGTGATGGATAAGCCAGCAGCTTTGATTTGATGTTAAGGTCTCGAGAAAGGCCTTAGGAATGAGCCAATCGAGCATGTGCATCATTTCTTCGTCTTGAATAAGATGATCCATTCCAGCTTCCTTCAACTGTTCGCGCATTTGAATTTTGTTTGATTTTTGCATATGAGACAGCATTCTTCCCTTTATGGTCATGAATGCGTAGGACATGAATTGCCCTTTTGCGGAATCATAGGCTTTACTTGCCTCCCATAGAGCAATCAATCCTATTTGTATAAATTCATCTTTATCTCTATAGATATTTAACCGTTTAATCATGTGATGGATGAGCGGGGTGTACTGCTCTGCAATTTTTTCGAATTCCTCCATTATTAGAAAACCAGCCTGTCCTGAGGAGCGACCTCGTTTTATTCCCGGGTATCTATTAAGGTACAGAGGATTTGAATACGTGTAAAAAGGGGAAATGATGAAATAAGACAGCGTTATTGATGAAATTGAATCATTTAAACAGATAAATAAGTTGTTTATGCGCAAAAAGGCCTTCAAATATGAATTATTGGAGAAATTGAAACAATTATTGTTCAGAGGTGAAGAAATGGAGAATAAAGATGTAGTTGTATTGGTTACAGGAGCGGCCAATGGAATCGGAAGAGAGATTGCGATTCAGTATGGTAGAACTGGAGCGAGTGTCGTTTTGGTGGATCGTGACCAAAAAGGCGGTGAAGCAGCAATTGACTCAATGAAGGAGGCTCATTTGGATGCGCATTTCATTGCCGGGGATGTTGGTGAAGAGGATACGGTGCTTGAGGTAATGGAATATATTCGGAAGCAGTACGGACGGCTGGATGTGCTAATTAATAATGCAGGTGTATCCACATTTGTTCCCTTGCTTGAAATGACAACGGAGCAGTGGGACCGAATCATTCAGTCTAATTTGCGGTCTGTATTTTTGTTCGCACGGGAGGGGGCAAAATTGATGAACGAGAAAGGATGCATAATCAACATTGCATCGACAAGAGCGTTCCAATCTGAACCTGATTCAGAAGCCTATGCGGCAACGAAAGGAGGAATCATTGCCTTGACACATGCTTTAAGCGCCTCCTTGGCCGAAAGACAAATCCGGGTTAATTCTATTAGTCCAGGCTGGATAGAGACAAAGGAGTATGATCATTTACGAGACATCGATCATGAACAGCATTTCTCTAAAAGGGTCGGGAAACCTGAAGATATAGCCAGATTATGTCTATTTCTAAGTGATTCCAGCAATGATTTCATTAATGGAGAAAATATAATCGTTGACGGCGGGATGACAAAGAAAATGATTTATGAACGATAAGTGGATTTTTGCGCAAATAGGATTAAAAGTGCATTTCTCCTAGTTGTTTTATTCTGTTCATCTAGTGTAAAATTAAAAAGGCCGCACGGCTACTTGCCATGTGACTGATTTCCTTGTTCGCTATAAATATGAATGACATACCATTTCGCGGGAAACGTGTGACATGCTTAATTGGATGTTTTATGTATGTCTCCGATTATGAACATCGATAGAAAACTCAATCCCAATGATAAGCAGCATGGTGGAAGAAATTTTTTCCTCCATAAATAAAAGCGTTGAACTCTTTGTCGATTTTCGGTACATTTTATGTGATGGGATACAACCTCTCCTATCACATAAAAGGGACGAAATTTTCGACTGCTAGACGCTTTGTACATAGAACCCGTAGAATTTGGGTAAAATCACATAAAGATGTAGCAGCTAGAAATTATATTGGCCTGAAATGAAATTAATTAATAAAGGAGCTTGATTATTTTGGTACAAAAATCTTTTCACGTAATCGACGAAACAGGAATTCATGCACGTCCAGCAACTTTGCTTGTTCAAACTGCAGGTAAATTCAACTCTGACATTAACTTAGAATATAAAGAAAAGAAAGTTAACTTGAAGTCTATCATGGGTGTTATGTCTCTAGGTATCGGCGCTGGCGCTGACATCACAATCTCTGCAGAAGGCAGCGATGAGCAAGATGCATTAAACGCAATCGAAGAAACTTTAGTTAAAGAAGGTTTGGCTAAGTAATGACAACGATGTTAAACGGAATAGCGGCATCAAATGGGATTGTCATAGCAAAAGCTTATCGTTTAATTGAACCTGATTTAACTGTTAGCAAGAAATCCATCACAGATGAGAAGGCTGAAATGGAGCGTCTTGATAGCGCTGTAAATAAAGCCCAATCTGAATTGGAATCAATTCGCGAGAAGGTAAAAGTAGAACAAGGTGCAGACAAAGCAGCTATCTTTGACGCTCACATCCTTGTTTTAAATGACCCTGAATTGCTTGGTGCTGTTAAAGAAAAAGTAAAATCAGAAAAAATCAATGCTGAATTTGCGATGCGCGAAATGGCAGACATGTTCATTATGATGTTCGAACAAATGGATAATGAATATATGAAAGAAAGAGCAGCTGATATCCGTGACGTTACGAAGCGTGTAATCAGCCACTTATTAGGCGTTCAAATCCCTAACCCAAGCATGATTTCTGAAGAAGTAATCGTTGTGGCAGAGGATTTAACACCTTCTGATACAGCTCAACTTAACAGAGATTTCGTAAAAGGGTTTACAACTGATATCGGCGGACGTACTTCTCACTCTGCTATCATGGCTCGTTCCCTTGAAATTCCAGCGGTTGTTGGAACAAAACAAGCGACTGAATCTATTCAAAATGGCGATATGATCATCCTTGATGGTCTGAAAGGTGAGGTTCACATCAATCCGACGCCTGAATTGATTGAAGAATACAAGAAAGCTGCTGATGCATATGCTCAGCAAAAGCTTGAATGGGCTAAACTTGTCAATGAGAAAACTGTTACAGCTGATGGCCATCATGTTGAGCTTGCAGCTAACATCGGTACACCGAATGATTTATCCGGCGTTATCTCAAACGGCGGGGAAGCTGTAGGCTTATACAGAACTGAGTTCTTATACATGGGCCGTGAAAACCTTCCTTCTGAAGACGAACAATTTGAATCTTACAAAGCTGTTCTAGAAGGCATGGAGGGCAAACCTGTTGTTGTTCGTACACTTGACATCGGCGGCGATAAGGAGCTTCCATACTTGGATCTTCCGAAAGAAATGAATCCATTCCTTGGTTTCCGTGCGATTCGTCTATGCCTTGAAGAAAAAGGTATTTTCAGAACGCAATTGAGAGCGCTTTTGAGAGCCTCTGTATACGGAAACTTGCGTATCATGTTCCCAATGATCGCTACATTGGATGAATTCCGTGAAGCGAAAGCGCTCCTTGAAGAAGAAAAAGCAAAATTGATTCAAGAAGGTGTTCAAGTATCTGATTCCATCCAACTTGGAATTATGGTTGAAATTCCTTCCACAGCTGTTATCGCTGATCAATTCGCTAAAGAAGTTGACTTCTTCAGCATTGGAACAAATGACTTGATTCAATACACAATGGCTGCAGACCGTATGAACGAACGCGTTTCTTACTTATACCAGCCTTATAACCCTGCAATCCTTCGTCTTGTTAAGATGGTTATTGATGC
This sequence comes from Bacillus sp. FJAT-27916, assembly GCF_001183965.1. Taxonomy (GTDB): domain Bacteria; phylum Bacillota; class Bacilli; order Bacillales; family Pradoshiaceae; genus Pradoshia. Next base: position 2,811,876 of record NZ_LFZV01000001.1, on the reverse strand, counting down.
AGCACACAAAGAAGGTAAATGGGCAGGCATGTGTGGAGAAATGGCGGGCGATGAGCTTGCGATTCCACTTCTTGTCGGCTTAGGATTAGATGAGTTCTCAATGAGTGCTACTTCTATTCTTCGTGCTCGTTCTCAAATCAAAACATTGTCATTAACAGACATGCAAGAATTAGCAGCAAAAGCTTTACAAATGCAAACAGCTTCCCAAGCTGTAGAACTAGTTAAGGAAGCAACAGCACAAAAATAATTTTTAGTAAAAAGATCTTTTTGTGTTTGATAAAAGAAAAATAGGGGTAACTTAAGTATGGACACAACAGCAACATGCTTTTAGTGACCCCCCTTTCTTAATCAACTGGGAAACCAGTTGATTTTTTTTGTTTTCCTAAAGGATAAAGGTTATTTGCCGGCTGATTTCTATCCCTATATGATAGAATGAAGAAGAATGATGATGTACTTTTGGAGGGCTTATTGATGCAGAAACAAACAATTGGCTTTATAGGTTTGGGTGTAATGGGAAAAAGCATGGCCAGGAATATTATGAAGGCTGGCTACCCATTGATTGGTTATTCACGAACAAAAGAAAAGTGCGCAGATTTAATTGCAGAGGGAATGAGATGGGCAGATACGGTTCAAGATGTGGCTGTTAATGCAGAGATCATCCTCACAATGGTCGGGTTCCCAAAAGATGTGGAAGAAGTCTATTTAGGTGAACACGGATTAATTAATCAGGCTAAGGCTGGTACATATTTAATTGATATGACTACCTCTGCTCCACAGCTTGCCAAGAAGCTATTTGCGGCCGGGAAGGAGAAGGGGATTCATGTGCTTGATGCTCCTGTATCTGGAGGAGATATCGGTGCAAGAAATGGTGCTCTCGCCATTATGGTTGGAGGAGAGAAGGAAGATTTCGACATGATTACGCCTTTGTTCCGTACAATGGGAACGAATATTGAGTATCAAGGGTCTGCGGGCTCAGGCCAGCATACAAAGCTTTGCAACCAAATGGCCATTGCAGGTACGATGATTGGCGTATGCGAATCACTTGTCTATGCTAAAAGGGCAGGTTTGGACCCTGAGACAGTGCTGAAGAGTATTTCTGGGGGTGCCGCAGGAAGCTTTTCGTTGACGAATCTTGCTCCGCGCATCTTAAAGGGCGATTTTGAGCCTGGATTTTACATAAAGCATTTTATAAAAGATTTAAAGATTGTCCTAGATGAAAGTGAAGCGCTTGGTCTTGATTTTCCAGGCGTGTCACTCGCTAAATCCTTGTATGAGGAGCTGGCAGAAGAAGGTCTGGGAGAAAAAGGGACACAGGCTCTATATAAATACTGGAAGTAAAGGAATAAGGAAAGGGAGGAGCGTTTAGACGCTCCTCCCCTTTTTCATTTTCCTTCAAGAAATAGTTCCAGCCGGTCCAGTCCTATTATAAGGGACTCCATGGATACAGCGTAGGAAAAACGGAAATAACCCTCTCCATATTCAGAAAAAGCTGATCCTGGGACAACGGCAACCTTCTTCTTGCGGACTAATTCCAGCGCAAAATCAAGAGAGGTGCTGAAACCATCGGGGATCTCTACAAAGAAGTAGAACGCTCCGTCAGGCATGACGGTTCTTAATCCCATCTTCTCCAAGCGACTATAAACATAATCCCGTCTATTTCGATATTCTTCTTTCATCATGACAGCATCATTCTTGCCGTTTTTCATCGCCTCAAGTGCGGCCATTTGTGATATGGAAGAAGCGCATGATACGTTGTATTGATGAACCTTAAGCATATGCTTGGCGATACTTTCGGGAGCCATTAAAAAGCCAATTCTCCAGCCTGTCATGGCATGTGATTTGGAAACCCCATTAATGATAATCGTTTGTTCTCTCAAGATTGTACCAATGGATGTATGCTTTCGGTCAAGGGTAAGCTCGCTATAGATCTCATCTGCAAGAACAAAGGTATTCCGGCCTCTCAGCAGGTCGGCAATTTCAGTTAATTCTTCCTTGGTCAAGGAAACACCGGTCGGGTTAGAAGGGTAGGGGAGAACAACGCATTTTGTCTTCTCTGTTAAGAGAGGGGCAATTACGTCTTTGGTCATCTTAAAGGATGTTCCCGTTGTATCAGCATAAACAGGCACTGCGCCTGCAAGCTTAATAAGCGGCTCATACCCAGGATAGACAGGGCCTGGAAGGATGACCTCATCCCCTTCTTTCAAAATGGTGCGAAAAGCAATATCAATCGCCTGGCTTGCTCCTACGGTCACGATAATCTCATTGTTTGGATTATAGGCCAATGAATATTTCTCAGACATAAAGGCAGCAGCAGCCTCGCGCAGTGTAAGCATGCCTGCATTATGTGTGTAGGTAGTCATGTCATTCTCGATTGCCTCTATCGCTTGCTCTTTAATATGCAAAGGGGTAGGAAAATCCGGCAATCCAATCGTGAAAGACAGAACCCCGTCTATCTCTGAGACAAGATTATAAAACTTCCGGATGCCCGAAATTTCGATTTGTTTAACCTTTGGATTGATCAGGTGTTCCATTTTGGTTCTCCTCTCTAGTATGTATCCTTCTATTATATATTTGCTTCATTTACGTGTACACCATCCAGAATTTGATTCATGATTCTATATGAAAATAAATCCAGCTTGATTGGGGACGCTAGTAACTAACAGATGATGTCTGGAGGAATTAAGATGTATCGCATGCTGGGGAAGACACCAACCGGCAAGGTCGAGGAGGCAGATTATTCCCTTTCGAAATTAGGCGAATATGAATGGGTTTGGGTGGATCTTTCGTCTCCGACAAAAGAAGAAGCAGCAAGACTGTTTAGCCAATATCAGTTTCATCCCTTGGCAGTGGAGGATTGCTTAGATGCTATCAATCAACGGCCTAAAGTCGATTTTTTTGAGGATTATATGTTTCTTGTCATCTATGCACTTAAAGAGGATTATTTAATGGCCGAGCTAGATTTGTTTGTTAGTAAGCAATTTATTATTACCTATCATCAAATGACAATTAACGCAATACATGAGGTGTGGGAAACGGCTCTCGGTCAATCGCTGGATACCCCGATTGATATCCTGCACCAATTGATAGACAGGGTAGTCGATGAATATTTTCCAAAGGCCTATGATATCGAGGAAAGGCTGAATGCTCTGGAGGAAAATGCAGATTTGCTCTCCATTAAGGAATTGATGAATCATTTATATGATCTTAGGATGATTATTTTCAGAATTAGAAGGGTCATACTTCCGATGAATGATTTACTTTACCGCATTACACATACGGAAAAAATGACCCTTGTTTCTGAGAAACAATATTATTTTAATGATGTGTATGACCATCTTTTGAAATTACGGGAGATGATTGAGGGATACCGGGATTTTTCAGCAGACCTGCGCGATAATTACATGAGTGTAAATTCCAATAATATGAATGAAACAATCATGGCGCTCACCATCATTACGACGATCTTTATGCCGCTCAGCTTTATCGCTGGTCTATACGGTATGAATTTCTCTTTTATGCCAATGGCCGGATGGAAACACGGTTTTTGGTATGTGATGCTCGTAATGGGAATTAGTGCTGTTGTAATGGTGGTTTTCTTTAAGGCGAAAGGGTGGGTTTTCCGGGCAAGAGTATTTAAGAGAGGAAGGAATAAAGAGCATGGTGGATAGAACTGCTGAAACAATTAAATCAGCAGTTCTTATTTTTTCCACTCTGTATAAGGATAGCTTTCTCCAAGCCGTGCAAATGTTGGTTTATAGTATTTACGCGGTGAGTGCTGTTTTCTTCCAGTATCTTGGCTTTCCTCTTTAATGCCAGTGTAAATCATCAATCGCTGCTTGGCTTTAGAGAGAGGAATTTTTGAGGATGGATTACGAATGTTTTTTGATAGATGGCCTAAATGTGGCAAATTCGTAAAGTCCCCTTTGCATGGGGGGATATGAAAGGTATACTTTCCGCATTCAATCAGCACATCAGACTGCTGGAAACTGAGATGAGGGTGATCGGAGAATTGAAGCCCAAGCTTCTTCGCTTTTCCTTCTTCCAGCATTTTGGTTAATGAACACTTTTTTAAGTGATAAAGAAATTTTGGATTTGAGGCTGTTTTAGCATGCCTGTTTACAGAATAAATGGCTTCGGCCAAATCATCTGCCGAGTAGGATTTTTGATTTCGGTTGTTCCCTCTCGTTTCTTTCATAAATTGTCCTTTCTATTCTTTCGTGTATTTTAGCGGTGAATACTAAGTTTGATACTAATAATTATACCGTGTCTAGCAAATGGATGAAAGGGAAAACATCGCTCGAGTTATCACCAATTGCTTAATGAATGAAGGGTTATTGCTTTTTTGATGAGGGATGAGTATTCTAAATGCATATCTTATACATAAGTGAGTGAATAAAATGATGAAGAATGGTCTACTAGCGTCTCTGGGCGGAGCGATAGGCGCATGCCTTCGGTACGGAATGAATGAGATCATCCCTTATACAGTTTTCCCCTTGGCGACATTTCTGATTAATAGTATCGGCTCTTTTATTTTAGCCTTTTTGACCTTTTCCTTATTTAGGGACGAGAGATTTTCGAATTTAAAACTTTTCCTGGGAACCGGATTATGCGGCGGATTCACCACAATGAGTACATATGCCCTGGAGACGGTCAGACTTTTGGATACAGATCCTGCAGCTGCACTTCTATATATGATGCTTACCTTATTCATTGGGGTCGGCATGGCCTTATGCGGGCTGGCGGCGGCTGCCTTACTTCGTAAAGGCAGGGGGGTAGTCAAATGATTTCAGTTATGTTAGGAGGATTCATTGGCACGTTCATACGATATGCAATAACAGAAGGGATGAAAGGGAGAACCTCTATCTTTCCTTCAGCAGTGCTGTTCATTAATTTATCCGGTTCCTTCTTAATTGGACTCATGGCCGGGATTGGGTTGAATGCAGCATCTCCAGAAGGCAGATTGATCTTTACCGGATGTTTAGGTGCATTCACAACCTTCTCAACCTTTAGTGTGGAAACAGTTCAGCTTTGGAAGGAGAAGAGGCTAAGCACGCTTACTGTTTATCTTCTCTTGTCCTTGCTTGGGTCGGTGATGCTGTGTATGACCGCCTATTGGCTGGGCCAAGCATTCAAATAATAGGCAGGCGTTTTAGAAACGCCTGCTGTTTCATGTCTCGGAGGGCTGCATGCCGGCTTCGCCATGATAAAGGTCAAAGACAGTAATCTCAGGCCTGCATAGCAGACGGTAAGGAATCCTGGTAGTTCCTAACCCTCGGTTAACATAGAGGGAGAAGGAATCGCTTAATTCGTATAATCCTTCATTGTATTCCTTAGCGTGCGGCGGTGTAATCAATGGACCTACCAAGGGAATCTGTACTTGTCCCCCGTGGCTGTGACCGCTCAATTGCAAATGAACGGGGTAGCGAGCGGCTTCGTTCGCATAATCTGGGGCATGGGATAAAAGAAGGGTAAACAGGTTTCTTGGTTTCCCAGAGAGTGCTTGGGCGATATCTGGTGCACCAAGACTAGAATCGTCTACACCGGCAATCAGCATGCTTTCCCCGTTCTTTTGAACGATATCAGAAGCATTCTTTAGTACTTTAAAGCCGCATTTGTCCATCGTTTGTTCATAAAGCTCTGTTCCATAACCTCCATGGTCATGATTCCCGTAGACAGCGTATTTTCCGAGAGGAGCTTTCAAAGAGTTTAGAAGGCTATATAATTCTGAGGGGACACTATATTCATCCGGATTGTCAAGTAAATCCCCTGCAAAGCAAATTAAATCTGGCTTGAAATCGTTAATAGTTTGAACGGTCTTTTTTAGATCAGTCAAGTCATATTGAAATCCGATGTGGGTGTCATTAAATTGGACGATACGGGTTTGGTTAAATGAAGGAGGAATCAGAAGATGCGAATATGTATACTGGTTGATTTCAACCCAATCAGGTTCTACTTCCTTCATATAGTATCTTCCCCCCGCTAATGAAGTGAGCAGGGTAACTCCATATAGCGCCCCTTTTTTTAGAAAAGAACGTCTTGAAAGTGTTTTCATGGTATTTCCCTTTTCTTTGCAATTTTGCTTTTTATATTCTTTCCCATCCTATCATGCAGGGCTTTGGTTTGTTAAGTAATTCGAATGCAGGAAGGACTTTCTCTCAATCTATGGTAAATTAGGATGGTTTAAGGTAAACTATAATAATAACCCTTATGCTTTTCATGTGGAAGGCTAATCATCAACGTACATTTCCCGAAGTCTAAAAGATGAGGATGTTGAAAATGAATAAAAGCAAAAGCAAGCAATATGAAATGTTGTATATTCCTTCAAAATTCGGGATGATTAAAGTATACATTTATGGTTTTAAACAGAACGGCAAGACAGGCCGAGTATTTATTGTGTTAAATGGTATAAAGGTTAACGGGAAAGGGATTCATAAGAAGCAGACATTGATCAGCACATTATCAAAATTTAATGAGATGATTAAAGCTTCTTAGGTGATTGGGAAATTCCCTTAAATACGATTAGTCCAACAGACGGGTGACCATTTGGTTATTCGTCTGTTTTTTTTTGTTTCCTTGAAGGTCAATAGATAAATAGAGCTATTGCTCATCTATGCCGGGAATTTAGAATTTTATTAACTTACATTATTTGGATGTAAATGTGGTAAAATTAATTGAATATTCTTAATAATGGAGGGATAGGATGAAGGGGAAGGTAGTTATCATTACCGGCGGTTCAAGCGGGATGGGTTTAGCCATGGCAAAGAAATTCATCTCGGAAGGGGCGAAGGTGGTCATCACGGGAAGAAACCATGAAAGACTGGAGTCAGCAAAGGCAGAAATCGCCGCTAAAGAAGGAGAACTCTTGACCATTCAAATGGACGTCCGCCTGGTGGAGGATGTAAACGAAATGGTACAAGAGACCGTGCGTACCTTTGGGACTGTGGATTTCCTGATCAATAACGCAGCGGGGAATTTTATCTGTCCATCAGAGGATTTATCTCCTAATGGGTGGAAGGCTGTTATTGATATTGTGTTAAATGGGACCTTTTATTGCAGCAGTGCTGTCGGAAGATACTGGATTGACCATCAGATAAAAGGATCTATCACGAATATGATTGCGACTTATGCTTGGGATGCAGCACCGCATGTCGTTCATTCTGCTTCGGCTAAAGCAGGTGTACTCGCTATGACAAGAACATTGGCTGTAGAATGGGGGCGGAAATATGGTATAAGAGTTAACGCCATTGCACAGGGTCCAATCGAGCGTACAGGAGGAGCGGGGAAACTGTTTCAATCTGAAGAGGCGGAAAAAAGGACGATTGAGCATGTCCCGCTTGGCCGTCTTGGAACACCTGAAGAGATTGCTGAACTTGCCTGTTTCCTTTTTATGGACCAGGCGCAATATATAAATGGAGAGTGCATTTCGATGGATGGGGGATCACATTTGCGGCAATATACTTTCTGATTTAGGGTGCAGGAAAGGGTTTTCTATCTTTTTCTAATGAAAAGTGTAAGGTCTTCATAAATGGGGAATAGCCTAATTATACGAACAAATTCCTACACTATAGGAGGATGAAGAATGAAGCATCTTTTGCGAACGTTTCTTGCGTCTTTAGCCATATTCATCGTCTTTCCTCTTTTGAATGTAAAAGCGGACAGGCCATTAAGTGAGGAGGAAGCCTTTCGTTTCCTGCAGGAAGCTTTTGATGCCCAATTAGCCATAACTGAAAACCCAAGAAGCATGGAAGAGATAGAAGAATCCCTTGGGCGTTACTTTACGAAGGAATACACAAAGGATTTTATTGAGATGAATGTGAAGGAGAATATGGATGGGGAAGGATATCTTGCCTACGGGACTGATTTTGCCCTTTATTATATCCCTTTCTTTACATATGATGAAAACACAAAGCTTGGCTATGACACAGAGCGGGATAAATGGTATGTGTATGAATGGTTTGAAGAATCAAGTGAAGGACCTGTAAGCTATGATGGACATTATGAGGCCGTTGGGCTGACGTTTAAAGACAATGAATGGGCCATTGATGACTATCAAATCAGCTTCGATCCCGAGGGATTAAGTGATAATCCTACGGTTGAAAAGAGTGAAAACGACCAATCAGAAGTTACTAAATCTGATGACGGAATCTGGGGAATCGTGCTTGGATTCATCAAATACGCATCCGTTACACCATTTGCTTCCTTAGGATGGATATCAGTCGAATAATTGATAAGGTATGACCATGAAAGCCACTCTAAGATCAGAGTGGCTTTTCCAATTAACCGAGCGCCTTGGTAATCCGCTCTTGATCGAAGCCGATGATGACTTCTCCATTAATGACGAAGGTAGGCGTCGAATAGGAATCATATTGATTCATTAATGTCTTTCGAGCTTTGGCATCCTTCTTGATATCAAGTAATGTATAGGCAATGCCGTGTTCATCAAAATAATTTTTTGCAAAGGCGCATGGCGGGCATCCGGGCTGTGTAAAGAATAGGATGGGTTCCACTACGCTCAACCCCTTTCTATAATCATCGTTTTACTCTTTGCTTATCGTAACATGGAAAAGAGGGCTTTGGGGTATATGAAAGAATCTGACCAAAAAATTCCGGATGAAAAAATAGGTGAGTGGAATTTTTATCCCATTGTTTTTATGTTAAAATGGGTAAGTCTCTTAAATTGGGTAACACATTGACATAAATGGCAAAGAATAAGTAAAGACTTTTGGTGTACAATTAAGGCTTATTCCACTATCCTATAAATGATGGATACCTAAGAGAAACTATTTGTTGGTAGTCACGAAAGGAGCATATATTAAATATGTCACGTTTACAAGGAATTCTTACACGATTAAAAAATTTGCAAGAGCAAGCGAAAGTATCTGATACAGCACAACGTGTGTTTGAAGTTGAAGGCCAGGTGAAATGCCAAGTCACTTTCTTTGATAAAACAGAAACATTTGAGTTGGAAATTTTCCAAGACAAAGGGAAGACTTTGAAATATCAATTTGATAATATTGATATGATCGCTATTGAGATTTTTGAGTTAATCTACAGCTAATTAGATCGATGAACATCATAAAAGGATGCTGCCACTAAAATCATAAAAAACACCGCCAAGAATAGCATCTGCTAATGATGGATGACTAGATAAAGGGGTTCTTTTCCATGTTGGAAATACAAAAATTAGATGGGTTTGAACTGGCTGTCAAAGATTTGATGATATCGTCTGAACGTGTGGCACATGTCCAAAAGGGTAATAATCTCGAACATGCCCTTCTTGTCCTGACAAGAAGCGGGTATACGGCCATACCTGTTCTCGACCATACATTTAAGCTTCAGGGCTTGATTAGTACACCCAAAATTATGGATGTCATAATGGGACTTGAGCGAATTGAGTTTGAGAAGCTTGACCAGATTAAGGTTGAGGATGTGATGAACGGTGACATTCCATGTCTTGATGTGAACGATGCCATTGAGGAAGCATTGGAATTGTTAATCGATCATCCGTTTATATGTGTGGTGGAGAATAAAGGGACATTTGCAGGAATTCTAACGCGAAGACAGATTTTAAAGCAAGTAAACCGATTGGTGAAGAAAATGAAATACAATTAATGAAGAGCCTCCATCGTTAGGAGGCTTTTTCTTATCTTTCTGAAGGAATATACAGGGAAGGGACTTTCTTGGATTCCTCGTTTTGGATACAATGGTTTTTAAGGGGGTTCTGTTTTGGAGACGAAAAAAACGAATAGTAAGAAAAGAAAAACGAACCGCCCGCTCGTTCTTATTTCCATTATTCTGGCAACCTTTATGAGTGCTGTTGAGGGAACAATCGTTTCAACGGCCTTACCGGAGATTGTCGGCGAGCTAGGGGGATTTTCACTATACAGCTGGGTATTTTCAGCCTATCTGCTCATGAATACGGTAACAGTGCTCATCTATGGAAAACTGGCTGACTTATTTGGCCGTAAGCCTGTATTGTTGTTTGGAATCTCTGTCTTTATGATTGGGTCTCTCTTTGCCGGTTTTGCCTGGTCAATGCAAAGTCTGATTTTCTTCAGGCTCATTCAAGGGTTTGGAGCTGGAGCGGTTACGCCCATTGCCATGACAGTGGTAGGTGATATTTACTCGCGAGAAGAGCGGGCAAAGATTCAAGGATATTTATCAAGCGTATGGGGAATCTCCGCGATTCTAGGACCTGCCCTTGGTGGCTTTTTTGTTCAGTATTCCTCTTGGAGCTGGATTTTCTGGATCAATATTCCCCTTGGACTTCTGGCCGTATGCGGTTTAGTCTTCTTCTTCCATGAGGAAGTAAAGCGGAAAAAGCATAAAATTGATTATTTGGGTGCAGCGCTGATTACAGGCTCTATTACGCTTTCTATGTATGTGTTTGTGGAAGGTGGCATCCGCTTTGACTGGCTGTCTTCGCAAAGTTTTCTGTACATAGGGATTATCGCTCTGTTGTTTTATTTGTTCGTTAGACATGAGAATCGATTTGAGGAGCCGGTGATGCCGTTTGCTGTTTGGAGAATCCGTCCCATTCTCATTGCTAATTTAACCTCTCTTTTGACTGGGATGATTTTAATCGGAATCTCAAGCTATCTGCCTGCCTTTGTTCAAGGTGTAATGGGGCTTTCACCCACGATTGCAGGGTTTACATTGACAGTCATGTCAATCGGATGGCCAATTGCCTCTACGGCATCTGGTTACCTGCTTTTAAAGATTGGGTACAGAAAAACGTGTATCCTTGGCGGTGTCTTTCTTGTGTTTGGAGGAACGATATTTATGCTTCTTCCCTCTCTTCCAAATCCTTTCTTAGCAGCATTTGGATCGTTCTTGACTGGCGCTGGAATGGGCTTGACAAGTACAGCCTTCATCGTTTCCATTCAGTCCACGGTGGAATGGGAGAGCCGCGGTGCGGCAACAGCGGCCAATATGTTTATGAGGAATCTTGGTAATACTGTTGGAGCGGCCGTGCTGGGAGGAATTCTTAACAATCGCCTTCAGGCATATTTTCTAAGTCACGATTATTCGGGTGAGAAGCTTGATCTCAATTCCGTAAATGAATTGTTAAGTGCTGAAGTACGCAGTACATTGGCTCCGGAAAAATTGAGCCAGCTGCAAAGCGGACTGACGCATGCCTTGGGATACGTTTATACAGGAGTCTTTATCCTTGCGCTTTGTGCGCTCATTCTTATCCTTTTCATGCCAAGAAAAGAAGTCGAAGAATCACGTGGTTAATGTTTGCGGTTACCTGAGGTTAGAAGGTACAATAAACTGTGCGTTCGATTAAAGGATATAGAGCAGTGAGGGAACCGAATGATGATAACCGATTTTGAACTATTGGACACATTGGCAGAAGAATTGAATTTGAGAAGGACGGCTGAAAGAATGTTTGTCTCCCAGCCGGCTTTGTCTCAGCGCCTTCAATCGATTGAAAGAGAGTGGGGTACCGCTCTTTTTATCCGTTCTCCAAAGGGAATGATGCTGACAGAGGCGGGAGAGATTGTCGTTCAATATGCGCGGGATTCATTGAAGTTAAAGAGTAAGGCGCGCGAAAGAGTGGATGCCCTTACACATGATGTTCAAGGGACCTTAAAGATTGCGAGCGCTTCTATCGCCGGTCAGTACTGGCTTCCCTCGGTTTTGAAGAAATATGTAGCAGCCTATCCCAATGTTAAAATCTCGCTTGTAACCGGTTGGAGTAGCGAAATGATCGAGAATTTATACAATGGGAATGCTCATATTGGTATTTTGCGAGGGAGCCCAGACTGGAGCGGATATAAGAAGCTGTTATTTAATGATCCTTTATTTTTGGTTGATACAGAATTGAGCCAGCTTTCAGACGCGATGGATACGGAGAAACCTTTTATTCTATTTAAGAGTGATTCAAACTATTATAGGGAAATCCAGAATTGGTGGATTCGTCATTATAGTATTCCGCCGACGCGGACAATCTTAGTCGACCAAATCGAAACCTGTAAACAGATGGTGATGAATGGAATTGGATATGCCATCTTGCCGGGAATCTCCTTAAGGGAAGAGGATGCTTCCTATTATAAGCTTCCTTTGTTTGATAAAGACGGGCAGGCGGTTGACCGGAAAACATGGATTGTCTGCAGTGAAGCGTCATTAGAACTTAGACAGGTAAAGGCATTTGTTGACCTTGCGCTTCAGATGATGACCGCTGAATCAAAATGTAAGGATTGACTTGAATTTCATTTTTTTGTTTGTTAAAGTTAAGAAAATTATGTAGTGGGAGATGAGGAATCAGCATGAAAATGATGGACGCTAATGAGATTATTTCTTTTATCGGAAATAGTGTGAAGAAAACCCCGGTGAAAGTATACATAAAAGGACAGCTGGAAGGACTTGATTTCGGTCCCGAAGCTTCTGCCTTTATTAACGGCAGTACTGGAGTTGTCTTCGGAGAATGGTCTGTAATCCAGCCAGTACTTGAAGAGAATAAAGAGAAGATTGAAGATTATGTTGTAGAGAACGACCGACGCAACTCTGCTATTCCTCTTTTAGATCTTAAAGGAATCAATGCCCGTATTGAACCTGGTGCTATTATCCGTGACCAAGTGCATATCGGTGATAATGCTGTTATCATGATGGGTGCCTCCATCAATATCGGAGCCAGCATTGGCGAAAAAACGATGATTGATATGAACGCTGTGCTTGGAGGACGTGCAACAGTAGGGAAGAACTGTCATATTGGTGCAGGCTCTGTCTTAGCTGGTGTAATCGAGCCACCTTCTGCGAACCCAGTTGTGATTGAGGATAATGTTCTCGTTGGGGCAAATGCTGTCATTCTAGAAGGTGTTCGAGTTGGCGAAGGAGCCGTTGTCGCAGCTGGTGCAATCGTTGTAGAGGATGTACCTGCCCATACGGTGGTAGCAGGTGTTCCTGCGAAAGTCATCAAACATATCAACGATGTTGAAAAATCAAAAATTGAAATCAAGGACGAGCTTCGACAGCTCTAATCCTGAATGAGAGGGCGCGGAAATGACTTTCCGCGCCTGTTTTCAGATGAAAGTCGAGGTGGAGAAAGAGTGGATAAGGATAAGCTGATTAAAATCCGGAGGGACCTGCATCAAATACCTGAACTTGGCTTCCAGGAATTCAAAACACAGGCCTATTTACTGGATTACATAAAAAGCCTTCCGCAGGAAAGTGTCGAATGGGAAACGTGGAAAACAGGTATCTTTGTTCGCGTCAAGGGACTTAGCCCGAAAAGGACAATTGGTTATCGAGCAGACATAGACGGGCTGCCGATTAAAGAGGAAACAGGTCTGTCCTGCACCTCTCTTCATGAAGGAAGGATGCATGCTTGCGGGCACGATTTCCATATGACCATTGCTCTAGGAGTGTTAACCCAACTTGTAAAAAATCCTATTAATGATCATGTCCTTTTTATGTTCCAGCCAGCTGAAGAAGGACCTGGCGGTGCGCAGGAAATGATTCAGACGGATATCTTCAAACGATGGAAGCCTGAGATGATCTTTGGGCTTCATGTGGCGCCTGAATATCCAGTTGGGACAATCGCGACGAAGCCGGGGCTGCTTTTTGCCAATACATCAGAATTATATCTTGATTTTATCGGTAAAGGCGGTCATGCCGCTTATCCACATTTGACGAATGATATGGTAGTAGCTTCTTGTCAGTTTGTTAATCAGCTTCAAACGATTGTCTCTCGAAATATTAATCCGATGGATTCGGCTGTTGTAACCATTGGGAAGATTACGGGAGGAACGGTCCAGAATATCATTGCAGAAACCTCCCGTATTGAGGGAACAATCCGAACCTTGTCAGAGGATGCGATGGTATTAGTCAGGGATAGGATTAAGCAAATGGCGAAGGGTGCTGAGGTTACCTTCAATTGCCAGGTCAAAATAGATTTTGGGGCATCTTATTATCAAGTCTATAATGAAGAAAACGTCACGAAGGAGTTCATGTCATTTGTACATGAGCATAAAGAAGCTTCCTTGGTTGAGTGCAAGGAGGCCATGACAGGGGAAGACTTTGGGTATATGATCAAGGATATCCCAGGCTTTATGTTCTGGCTTGGTGTTAATTCCCCGTATGGTCTTCATCATGCGAAAATGAACCCTGATGAAGCAGCAATTGAATTTGCCGTTAATCTTATCAGCGATTACCTGCATAAGGCATAATCTTGAGAAAAAAGGGCCAGGTCCGTTAAATGGACCTGGCCTATTCTCTGTCCTATTCTGCCGCTTTTGCTGCTTCTTGTTTTCTAATCTCATCAATGGCAAGCTTGATTTGCTGGCGCAGTACACGCTCAACATATGCCTGCTGCCCATTGGTTGTTCTTGCAACAATCCGAATCGTGAAATCCGAAATGCCAAGCTCTTGAATACCGAGAATGTCTGGACCAAGGACGATATCGTCATTTTCCTCCGCCATTTTTCTGCAAATATCCTGAATGACCATGGTAATGAGATCGAAATGGTCATTCTCGCTTAACTTGATCTCAACCATCGCTCTCATTGTGCCTCGTGAATGATTGCTTACTGTGGCAATCTGTCTATTGGGGATGAAATGAAGGCTTCCGTCATAATCCCTTATTTGAAGGGTCTTAAGACCGACAACTTCAACGGTTCCCTTTATAAGTCCGATTGTCACCTCATCACCGACATCAATTTGTCTTTCAAGAAGGATGAAGAAACCTGTAACGACATCACTGACAAGGCCTTGTGCCCCGAAACCGACAGCAAGGCCGACAATTCCAGCACCGGCAAGGATGGCAGTTACCTTAATATCGAATAATTCCAGAATAGTGACGATTAATATGAATGAATAAATATAGCTGATAATATTTTTCGTCAATGATTCAAGTGTTTTTGTGCGGTTATCTGTTCCTTTGCTTTTCGCTTGCAGACGGGCAAAGATCGTTTCAACGACCTTGTTTGTGAAAATCTTGATTAATTTGTAGATGACATAGAAGAAAAGGACCCTTAATAATACCTCTCCTATGTCAATAAGCAGTTGCTCCCATTGGATATTAGCCCAATTGAATGCAGCCGACATGTATAAATTCATGTGACCATTTCCTTTCTCTTTCTCCAATAAAACATCTCCTCTAATAGAATAAAGGAAAAATTGATTGAAAAACAATAGTTTCCTATAATAATAAATGAAATTTCTCTATGATATCTGCTACTATTTAATGTAAAAGATGGTATTTTCAACTTTTCTGCTGTGCAAGATAAATTTTCTTCGATATTATTTAAAGTAGGCTATTTTGTCACAATTTATCCATATGAATCATTGGCTTAAAAACATTATAATGGTCAAATGGAGAAAACATAACGGAAAGAAGAGGCTAAGAGTCATGAGTGTTGAATTAGTCACAATGGGGATACTATGGTGCTACTTATATATTTATATCATCATTGCCTCCATTGAATTTGGAATCGGTTTTTTCGCCTATTATGGCAGATTTGTCAGCAAAAAACCAAGTGTACATAAACTTGAGAACGCTTATGATCCACGCCTATGGCATATAACGATTATCTTCTTTGTTCTATTTGTAGTAGGGTTGATTGGCTTTTTTCCAGATACGCTCGAATATTATGGGAGGGCTTTGATCATTCCCGGTATAGTTGTCGTCATCTTGATTTTGATTCGTTATTTAGCCCACCTGCTATACAAGAAAGAAAAGAACACAGGCTGGTTTCTCTTCGTATATGGTTCAACCGGCTTATTGATTCCGGCGGCCCTTTCTATCGGCCTGACCATCTCTGAGGGAGGTTTTATCCGCAGAGAGAACGAAGTGGTGGAGCTTTTAAGCTGGAAGCTGTTTTTAAGTCCTTATTCATGGAGTGTTGTTTTCCTTGCGGTTGTGAGTGTTTTGTTTATCAGCGCATCATTTTTGTATTTCTATAAACAAAGAATGGGAGACATAGCCGCCAGTGAGACGACAAGGGGGTATGCTTTGTTTTGGAGCGTGCCGGCTATCTTTGCCTCTATCCTGGTTATTGTCTCGCTGAGAGGGCATAATATTCGCCATTTTGAGAGCGGTCTGGATGTATGGTGGCTGTTCGCCCTATCTCTTATCTTTTACTTTGGGGCTGTTTATCTGATTTATACGAGGAAGAGGCAGGGTCTGGCCTTCCTGTTTGTTCTATTGCAATTCTTGACGGCCTTTTTTGGATATGGAATTTCACATCTTCCCTTTATTTTGGACCCGTTTATTACGATTCAGTCTTTTAAGGGGGAGAGAGGCTGGGCGGCGCTTGCGGCACTGTTAATAATCGGAGTGCTCTTGATTGTCCCTTTTGGACGAATGGTCAGGAAACTGCTTGATGATAAAAAAGAATAATAATAAAAAGCGCAAGGCACCTTTAGAAAGGGCCTTGCGCTTTTGCGTTGTCGATTATACTTCCATGATAATTGGAAGGATCATTGGGCGGCGCTTTGTCCGCTCATATAAGAATGGTCCTAGTGTATCAGTTACTTGATTCTTAATTTCAGACCATTGAGTTGTTTTCTTGGCCATCGTTTTGTTCAAATGCTGGGTAATCAAGTTTTGAGCATCATTGATTAAGTCACCGGATTCTCTCATGTAGACAAAGCCTCTTGAGATGATATCTGGTCCGGCTGCAATCTTGAATTCCTTCATATTGATGCTTACAACAACGATTACCAATCCTTCCTCTGAAAGGATGCGTCGGTCACGCAGCACAATATTCCCGATATCACCTATACCGCTTCCGTCAATATAGACATTTCCAGAAGGTACCTTTCCGGCTACGGATGCGCTGTCCTGTGTAAGAGCGAGTACTTCGCCGTTATCCATGATGAAGCAATTCTCTTCCTTTACACCACAATCAACAGCAAGCTGGACATGTGTGCGCTGCATGCGGTATTCCCCGTGAATCGGCATGAAGAATTTCGGCTTCATTAAGCGAAGCATAAGCTTTTGTTCTTCTTGTCCGCCGTGACCGGATGTGTGAATATTGCTGAGCGGCCCGTGAATAACGTCAGCTCCTGCGCGGTACAGCATGTTGATTGTCCGTGAAACGCTGATGGTGTTTCCAGGGATAGGGGAAGAAGAAAAGACAACCGTATCTCCTGGGATGATTTGAATTTGTCTATGTGTTCCGTTGGCAATCCTTGATAACGCTGCCATTGGCTCACCCTGTGATCCAGTACAAAGTATGGTTACTTCATTTGCTGGTGTCCGATTCAATGTCTGGGTATCAATGAATGTTTCCTTCGGTGCATTGATGTATCCGAGTTCAAGACCAATTTCAATGGCATTTTCCATGCTGCGGCCAAATACGGCAATCTTGCGTCCGTTTTCAACGGCTGCTTCTGTTACTTGCTGCAGGCGATGAATATTAGAGGCAAATGTTGCAAAAATAATCCGCCCATCCACTTTACGGAAGATATCCTGGATGCTTTCGCCCACTTTACGCTCAGACATGGTGAAATTAGGAATTTCACTGTTCGTGCTGTCAGACAAAAGGCATAGGACGCCTTCTTTTCCGATTTCAGCCATCTTTGTTAAGTTTGCAGGCTCTCCTACCGGTGTGAAGTCGAATTTGAAGTCCCCTGTATGAACGATGTTTCCTTGAGGTGTCTTTACGACAATCCCGTAGGAATCAGGGATACTATGGGTTGTCCGATAGAAAGTAACAGAAGTTTTACGGAACTTGATAATGTCATCCTCTTTAATTTCGTGGATTGTTGCTTGACGTAGCAGTCCGTGCTCTTCTAACTTTTTCTTAACCAGGCCGATGGCAAGCTTACCGCCGTATATAGGGATATTGATTTGTTTGAGCAAATAAGGGATCCCGCCGATATGATCTTCATGGCCATGTGTGATGAATAGTCCTTTAATCTTATCAACGTTTTTGACAAGATAGGAATAGTCAGGAATCACATAATCGATACCCAATAATTCATCCTCAGGGAATTTGATGCCGGCATCAATCAAGACGATTTCATCTTGGAATTGTACCGCATACGTATTTTTGCCGATTTCGCCAAGCCCTCCAAGGGCGAAAACAGCTGTTTGGTCATTTTTAACGAACTTCATATATTACTCAATCTCCATGATGCGGAAATCTGGGTTTTGCTTTTCAAACTCCAAGTATTCCGCATCAAGTACTTGTACAAATTCAATGTTAAAAGGAAGGCTTTTTAACTTTTGACGAACATCACGTTCAGATGTTCCTTCAACATAAGCAGTTTTTGTTTTTTCGCGTACAGGTACCTCAGCGGCATTTTCCTGAAAAAAAACTTTAAAAATCATAATAAAAATCTCTCCTAACTAAACTCTAATAAAATTTATAAATAAAGAGGCGGCATGGAGCAACAACCAGGCCACCTTATCTATTCAAAGTGTTTTCCTTTTTTGGTTTGTTCCTTTAGTCACTATTATAAGAAAATATCCTAACCATTGCATGTTTAAACCATTAATGCGTGGACTGTTATCTACTTTACCGAAAGAATAAGCCCTCCGCAAGGATATTTGAAGGGCTTTTCAAAAAATTATGCAATTGATTTCCTGCCCATCAGGTCCTTCCATTGTTTAAGAAGCTTTTTTCTGAGCTTTTTTAACATGGTTGACCATCTCCTTTACTTCTTATTTTAATGGTTATTTAATGAAAGTAAATACATCTGCAGATTTATATGCATGCTTTTCATTAATTTCTTATCTCGTTTGAATATTCATAGTATATGTCGGGCAGGTGCTGTTTAGTTTGTTATATATTGACAGTGTTTTATGGATGGTCATGTTTAAGTGACGGAGTGGAAGGGTCATTATATTAGTGATAGTATGAAGATGGGAAAAATCAAACGTATTTACATGCAGGCTGGAGGAAGGTCATGGGAAAGATTTGTTTTTTTGATATTGATGGTACACTGCTGGATTCAGAGAAGAAGATTCCACAGTCGACAAAGGAAGCTTTGCGTTTATTAAAGAAAAATGGTACTTATATTGCCATTGCAACTGGCAGAGCGCCATTTATGATCAAGGGCTTATTGAAGGAGCTGGAGATTGATTCATATGTGTCCTTTAATGGGCAATATGTTGTCTTTGAAGGTGAAGTGATTTATAGAAATCCTTTATCTAGAGAACAATTAACAAGACTTGAAATGGACAGCGGGCAGCATGGCCATTCAATGGTATTTATGAATGATGTGACGATGAAAGCAAATGTCAAGCATGACCCGTATATTGAAGAAAGTTTGGGAACCCTGCACTTCCCTCATCCGGAACTGGACCCGGTTTATTATAAGGAGCAGGATATCTATCAAGGGCTTCTTTTCTGTGAGGAGCATGAAACCGCGCTTTATGAGGGTAAATATCCAGATATTCAATTCATTCGCTGGCATCCTTATTCAATGGATGTCGTTCCATTAGGAGGTTCAAAGGCGAAGGGGATTGAACAGGTTATTAAGCGCAAGGGCTTCACGATGGATGATGTGTATGCCTTTGGGGATGCTCTGAATGATATGGAGATGATCCAAGCAGCTGGATGCGGAGTTGTCATGGGCAATGGTGTACAGCAGGTGAAGGAGCATGCTGATTTTGTTACAAAGAGCGTGGATGATGATGGAATCTATTATGCCTTAAAACAATTGAAGCTTATTTAAAGATAAGCTTTGTTAATCTTAAGTGTTGATTGCGGGCGGTGAAACCAAGGGCGGTCGGGGAGCCTATTCGAGTGTTTGGGCGCATCAGTTGGTGTCTTCCTATCCGCTGATTCCGCAGGAGTCAACCACACCTTCCGCTGCAATCAACAAACAGAGCCAAAGTTAAAATCCCTGCATTCCTATCATTTCTAGAGAGGAATGCAGGGATTTTTTGTTTGATTACCGTTCGATGATCACGGCATTGTCTACTTCGGCAAATGGTTGTTCTGCATTGATATGATCATAGAACATGACGCCATTTAAATGGTCGATTTCGTGTTGGATAATGATGGCCATTAATCCCGTTAAACGGATGGTAATCGGCTCGCCATCCATATTGAAGGCCTGAACCTTTACTTTATGATAACGAGGTACATATCCCGGAACAGGGCGGTCGACTGATAAGCAGCCTTCCCCTGAGGATAAATAAGCTTTTTGGACTGAATGACTGACAATCTTTGGATTGAACAGGGTATAGGAATGAAGCTTATCCTTCTCATCAGTTCCATAAATGGCAAGCATCCGTTTTGAAACATTGATTTGCGGAGCGGCTAGTCCAACTCCGGCTCTAAGCCCGAATTTGCCTGCTATCTCTGGATTCTGGCTGTTCTTTAAGTACTCAAGCATACTTTTCAGTGTTGCTTTGTCCTCCTCTGTTGGAGGAATTGTCACTTCTGCGGCCCTTTGACGCAGTGTCGGATGGCCTTCCTTAATGATATCTGCCATTGTAATCATTGTGTTTCACCTCATGAACATCTGCATTAATACCTTCTAGTGTATCAAATCAATTGATAAATGTTAATTAGCTTGTTAATTTAGCTTTAACGGACAGGAAGCATCCCGTCTAAAAGAACATGAGAAACCAAGATGAATAGGCGTGTGAACAACTGTCCATAAAAGCCCGATTGGTTCAACTAACTATCAGCGGAGAGGAGGGACACTCCGCTGTTGGAAGTTTCACTTAATCCCGCATTAACGGACAGTAAGACTCCCGCCTAAAAGAATGTAAGAAAGTCGAGAAGTATAGGTGGGAGGTCAATTGTCCATAAAAGCCCGATTGGTTCAACTAACCATCAGTGGAGAGGAGGAACACTCCGCTGAAGGAAGTTTCACTTTATGATAAAGATCTGCTTATTGGTATATATGATATAAGTTGTCAAAATATGACTGGTTAGATATAGTAATAGTGATAGGAGTGTAGAACAATGACAGGATTAAAAAAGTTACGGATTGTCCTGCTCGGAAGTGTGCTTGCAGTTGCTATTGCCGGCTGCAGCAGCAAGACTCCGGAAGAGGAGAGTTATGATCTTCTTGAGGAGCTCGCCTCCATTGAACAGGGGTATGAAGAACAGCATGAGCCGCTTCAAAAGCTTGAAGCAGAAGACAATGAGATTTATGCTCAAATCATTGAATTGGGCATGAAAGAGATGGATGAGATTAAGACTCTTTCTGACGAGGCAATCACCGGAATAGAGGAAAGAGAAGAATTAATGAAGAAAGAGAAAGAAAGCATCAACGAATCTCGTGAGCGATTTGGAGATTTTGATGGTCTTATCGAAGAGCTGTCAGATAAGAAGGCTCAAACAGAGGCTGCCGCTCTGCAAAAGATTATGAAGCAGCGATATGACGATTATGATCAATTGTATGATTTATATCTAGCAAGCCTGGCTGAAGAGAAAAAGCTTTATGAGCTTTTTAAGGATGAGAAGGCAACGAAGGATCAATTCGAAACACAGATTGAGAGTGTGAATAAGACCTATACAGAGCTATCAGAGGCTAATGCTCAATTCAATGAACAAACAGAAAAGTATAATAATAAAAAAATAAGCTTCTATAATCTTGCAGGAATTGAAGTAGATAGTGAACAACCATGACCGCCGCACAAATGCAGGCGGTTTTCTTTTGTCTGTAAATCTTAGGGTGTTTGAGGGTCAATAATCATGTGCGGATGTGTAATTCTATGAATGATAGGGAGAAAAATCTTATTCGATGTCCGATGGATTTTAATGCGATTTCAATGAATCTTATGGAAATGTGACCAATGATTACCAATGTTTGTGCGGAAATTATACGTTTATAGGTGTTTTGGTCAGGTTGATATAGGGGACAATAATGATAGACAAACCCTTAGGATAAAAGTCTCTATCCAATCTGTACTAGTATAAATTCGTTATAATATATAACAGCTGCGAATGGCAATAGAGGATATAGATGGAAAATATCAGACAAAAACATATTAGTTGACTAGGTTCGTGTTGTTAGGTAAACTTTAACTGTTCATACAATTGTACTATTTTTGCCAGAGGAAATATTGATACAGATGACCTGTTAGAAATAACCTTTTAGTTTTCCTGTGGAAAACTAGTAGTTGTATACTTAATAATTTCACAATTTACTATATTGAGAAAGGGAGATGTGGAATCTTATGGCTTCTAAACAACAAAAAGTCCTGTTTGAGGCAGAGAAGCAATTGGACATCGTCAACGAGCAATTCAAAACGTTACAGATTTTGAATGAAGAGGGGGAAGTCGTAAACGAATCAGCGATGCCTGACCTAACTGACGAACAGCTTCAAGAATTGATGACACGTATGGTTTATACACGTATTTTGGACCAACGTTCCATTTCCTTGAATAGACAAGGAAGATTAGGCTTCTATGCACCTACTGCTGGTCAAGAGGCTTCTCAGCTTGCATCACAATTTGCGCTTGAAAAAGAAGATTTCATTCTTCCTGGCTATCGTGATGTTCCGCAAATGATTTGGCACGGTCTTCCATTAAGCCAAGCCTTTTTATTCTCTCGCGGACATTTTGCCGGGAACCAGATTCCAGAGGGCGTTAATGTAATTTCTCCACAAATCATCATTGGTGCTCAATACGTTCAATGTGCCGGAGTAGCTCTTGGCATGAAGAAAAACAATTCGAAAGCGGTTGCTGTTACGTATACAGGTGACGGCGGTACGTCCCAAGGGGACTTCTATGAAGGAATTAACTTTGCGGGTGCTTTCAAAGCTCCAGCAATCTTTATCGTCCAAAATAACCGTTTTGCCATCTCTACACCAGTTGAGGTTCAATCAGCTTCTCGCACACTAGCTCAAAAAGCGGTTGCCGCTGGAATCCCGGGTGTTCAAGTTGATGGTATGGATCCGCTTGCTGTATACGCTGTCGTTAAAGAAGCGCGTGAAAGAGCAATCAACGGTGAAGGTCCTACTTTAATTGAAACGCTTACTTATCGTTATGGTCCGCATACAATGGCCGGCGACGACCCAACTCGTTACCGTACAGCTGATCTTGACAATGAGTGGGAGAAAAAAGATCCGCTTGTTCGTTTCCGTAAGTTCTTGGAAGGTAAAGGACTATGGAGCGAAGAGAAGGAAAACGAAATCATTGAACAAGCAAAAGAAGATATTAAACAAGCCATTAAAGAGGCTGACAATACACCAAAACAAAAAGTAACAGACTTGATCACAAACATGTTTGAAACACTTCCTCCTAACTTAGAGGAACAATACGAAATTTATGCAGAAAAGGAGTCGAAGTAAGCCATGGCCCAAATGACAATGATTCAAGCCATCACAGATGCATTGCGCACAGAAATGCGCAATGACCCAAAAGTTCTCGTATTCGGTGAGGACGTCGGGGTTAACGGCGGGGTTTTCCGTGCAACTGAAGGATTACAAAAGGAATTCGGTGAAGATCGTGTATTCGATACTCCTTTAGCAGAGTCCGGAATCGGCGGTTTGGCAATTGGACTCGGCTTGCAAGGTTTCCGTCCTGTTCCTGAAATTCAATTCTTTGGATTCTTATTCGAAGTTATGGATTCCATCGCAGGACAAATGGCGCGTATGCGCTATCGTTCCGGCGGAAGATATCATTCTCCAGTTACGATTCGCTCACCATTTGGAGGCGGGGTTCATACACCAGAAATGCACGCAGACAGCCTTGAAGGTTTGATGGCTCAAACACCTGGTGTTAAAGTCGTTATTCCATCTACTCCATATGATGCGAAAGGGTTGCTTATCTCATCTATTCGTGACAACGACCCAGTCATTTTCTTGGAGCATATGAAACTATATCGTTCATTCCGCCAAGAAGTGCCTGAAGAGGAATACACGATTCCACTTGGAAAAGCGGATGTGAAAAGAGAAGGTACAGACCTTACAATTGTCACTTACGGTGCAATGGTGCAGGAATCTATTAAAGCAGCTGAACAACTTGAAAAAGAAGGAGTTTCTGCTGAAGTAATCGACTTGCGGACAATCAGCCCGCTTGATATTGACACAATCATCGCCTCTGTTGAAAAAACAGGAAGAGTAATTGTTGTTCAAGAAGCACAAAAACAAGCTGGTATTGCTGCACAAGTAGTGGCAGAAATTAATGACCGTGCGATTCTTAGCTTGGAGGCTCCAGTTCTTCGCGTAACAGCGCCTGATACAGTATTTGCGTTCTCACAAGCAGAGCCAATCTGGCTTCCAAACTATAAAGACGTACTTGAAACAGCGAAAAAAGTTCTAGAGTTTTAACTTTTTTGCAAAAGTCTCCCGCTTAAATAAACTGGTGAGATTGATGCAAGTTAAACAATAGACTTTATTGATGAGTGCAAACTCCTGCTGAATAAAGTGAAGCCTTCGGCGGATGGCAGAAAAGTTGAGTTGAATGAATGGCTTTCGGGCAAGGGCCCGAACAACTTTTCGCCGCAAAACGCCGAGGTGTTATTGATAGATAGGGGGGAGATGCGCAAGCATTTCCTCTCCCTAATAGAAAGAAATAAGATCTTAGGAGGATGATAGCCGTGGCTTTTGAATTTAAACTTCCGGACATCGGCGAAGGTATACATGAAGGGGAAATCGTTAAGTGGTTCATCAAACCAGGTGATAAGGTACAAGAGGATGACGTGCTTTGTGAAGTGCAAAATGACAAGGCAGTTGTAGAAATCCCATCACCGGTTGAAGGTACGGTTGAAAAGATTTTTGTAGAAGAAGGTACAGTAGCTGTTGTAGGTGATGTACTCGTATCATTTGATGCTCCTGGATATGAAGATGTACAATTTAAAGGGGAGCATGGGGAAGAAAAAACAGAAGCTCAAGTGCAATCAACACTTGAAAGCGGCCAAGATGTTGAAAAACAAGCTGCACCTTCTGAAAAACAAGACTCCCAAACCGGAGCCGGTGCTCAAGATCAAGTAGATGACGCATCTGATAAACGCATCATTGCTATGCCATCTGTCCGTAAATTTGCTAGAGAGAACGGCGTGAACATTCAGAAGGTTTCTGGCTCAGGCAAAAATGGCCGTGTGCTGAAAGAAGATATTGAAGCGTTCATGAACGGCGAAAGCCAACAAGAAGCAGCGCCAGCACAAACAGAGGAAAAAGCTGCAGAACAAAAAGCGGCTCCTCAGCCAATCCCTGCAGGTGAATATCCTGAAACACGCGAGAAAATGAGCGGTATCCGTAAAGCCATTTCTAAAGCTATGGTTAATTCTAAACATACAGCTCCTCACGTAACCTTGATGGATGAAGTGGATGTAACGAAACTTGTTGCTCACAGAAAGAAATTCAAAGAGGTAGCAGCAGAAAAAGGAATCAAGCTTACATTCCTTCCGTATGTCGTAAAAGCTTTGACAAGTGCTCTTCGTGAATATCCTGCACTTAATACATCTCTAGATGATGCTACATCTGAGATTATTCATAAGCATTATTACAATATCGGTATCGCTGCTGATACAGAAAGAGGCTTGCTCGTTCCTGTCGTGAAGGATGCCGATCGTAAATCAATGTTCGCAATCTCTAATGAAATTAATGAACTTGCTGGAAAAGCACGTGATGGCAAATTGGCTCCAAACGAAATGAAAGGTGCTTCTTGCACAATTTCCAATATCGGTTCTGCTGGCGGACAATGGTTCACACCTGTTATTAACCACCCTGAGGTAGCTATCTTAGGTATTGGCCGTATTGCAGAAAAACCAATCGTTCGTGATGGTGAAATTGTTGCAGCTCCGGTATTAGCATTATCTTTAAGCTTTGACCACCGTATGATTGATGGAGCTACTGGCCAAAATGCATTAAA
This sequence comes from Bacillus sp. FJAT-27916, assembly GCF_001183965.1. Classification (GTDB taxonomy): domain Bacteria; phylum Bacillota; class Bacilli; order Bacillales; family Pradoshiaceae; genus Pradoshia. The sequence continues at coordinate 2,786,143 of NZ_LFZV01000001.1, read as the reverse complement.
TCATATCAAACGCTTATTAAATGATCCAGAACTACTATTGATGGAGGGGTAAGACATGGTTGTAGGTGATTTTCCGATTGAAACAGATACTATAGTAATTGGTGCCGGTCCTGGAGGATATGTAGCAGCTATCCGTGCTGCACAGCTTGGACAAAAAGTAACCATCGTAGAAAAAGGGGAACTAGGCGGCGTTTGCTTAAACGTAGGATGTATTCCTTCTAAAGCGCTTATTACAGCTGGACATCGCTATCATGATGCGAAAAATTCAGCGGACCTGGGAATTTCTGCGGAAAACGTAAAAGTAGATTTCTCAAAGGTTCAAAAATGGAAAGGCACTGTTGTTGAAAAATTGACAAGCGGTGTCGGCGGCCTGTTAAAAGGCAACAAGGTTGAAATTGTCAAAGGCGAGGCTTATTTCGTTGATGCGAACAATATTCGTGTTATGACTGAAACCAGTGCCCAAACATACACATTCAAAAATGCGATTATCGCAACGGGCTCTCGTCCGATTGAATTACCTGCGTTCAAATATTCTAAACGCGTTATTCATTCAACTGGTGCTTTGAATCTTGACCATATTCCTGAGAGCATGGCCATCATCGGCGGCGGTGTAATCGGAATTGAGTTGGGATCTGTATATGCTAACTTTGGTACAAAAGTAACCATTCTAGAAGGAATGGATGAAATCCTTGCTGCTTTCGAAAAACAAATGTCTTCTATCGTTAAGCGTAACTTGAAGAAGAAAAATGTTGATATCTTTACAAAAGTGAAAGCTCAAGGCGTTGAAGAAACAGAAAATGGCGTCATCGTCACTTATGAAGAAAAAGGCGAAGAGAAAAAACTTGAAGCTGAGTATCTATTAGTGACTGTCGGAAGAAAACCAAATACAGATGAAATCGGCTTGGAACAAGTTGGTGTTGAGCTTGATGAAAGAGGCTTCATCAAAACAGACAAACAATGCCGTACATCTGTAGGCAATATCTTTGCGATTGGTGATATTATCACTGGACCGCAATTGGCTCATAAAGCTTCTTATGAAGGCAAAATTGCTGCTGAAGCGATTGCAGGACATTCTTCTGAAATTGATTACCTCGGTATTCCAGCCGTTGTATTCTCTGAGCCTGAACTAGCAACTGTAGGTTATACAGAAGCTCAAGCGAAAGAAGAAGGATTGGATATCGTTGCAGCGAAATTCCCATTCGCAGCAAATGGTCGTGCACTTGCGCTTAATGCGGCTGAAGGCTTCATGAAGTTGATCACTCGTAAAGAAGACGGCCTTGTGATTGGTGCGCAAATTGCCGGACCAGGAGCTTCTGATATGATTGCTGAGCTTGGACTTGCGATTGAAGCAGGTATGACTGCTGAAGATATTGCTATGACAATCCATGCTCACCCTACATTAGGTGAAATCACTATGGAAGCGGCTGAAGTAGCATTAGGAAGCCCAATCCATATCATTAAATAAATTCGTTTTATTCAAGCGCTGGAGACCTGCTGGTTTTCAGCGCTTTTTATTGTCTAAAGCTCGCATCACGAGGATTGGAATGGTAAAATTTAGTTGTTCATTCTAACTAGAGAAAGGCTTGGTTTACGTGAAATATATTTCCGCCATCTTAGCTGTATCCTTCCTGATTCTTTCTGGCTGCTCTGAAAAGGATCAAGCAGAGGATCATTCGCAGAAAAATGAAACAGCACCAATTCAAAATGAAGAAGAAACGAAAGAAAAAGTGAAGCCGGAGGAAAAGGAGGAGCAGGAAGTCGCCGTGCAGCAAATCAAACAGGATTATGAAGTGAATACGGCGAATTGGAAGATCGAGCCGGTGGGTGATGAAAATAAAAAGGTCGCGCTGCTCACGATTGATGACGCTCCTGATGAACATGCTTTAGAGATGGCCAAAACATTAAAGGAATTAAATGTATCGGCAGTCTTTTTTGTTAATGGGCATTTATTAGAGTCTGATGATAAGAAGGATATCCTTAAGCAAATTGCAGATATGGGCTTTGAAATTGGCAACCATACATATAGCCATGCCTCTTTGCCAGATTTAACCGAACAGGAGCAGGTAGAAGAAATTCGCCGGGTTAACAGTTTGGTTGAAGAAATAACTGGCTCAAAGCCTCGATTCTTCCGTGCGCCATTTGGTCAGAATACGGATTTTTCCAAGAATATAGTCGAAGAAGAACATATGCAATTAATGAACTGGACGATGGGCTATGATTGGGAGAAAGGGTATCAAACGAAAGATGCCCTTATAGATGTAACGCTGAATAGTGAATACTTATTTGATGGAGCAAATATTCTCATGCATGATCGGAAGTGGACGAGTGAGGCCCTTGCTGAAATCGTGCAAGGCTTGAAAGATAAAGGATATGAAGTTATCGATCCGAATAGAATAAAATCATGATCAACACTTTGACTGGGCAGCAGACCAAGAGTATGACGATCAGCGATGGACAATTCTCTGTTCTTGTTGGTATAATTTACCTAAAGGAAGTGATTGTCTTTAAGTGATTTGTAACTCTGATATGAGGAAAGGTGGTTTTAAGTTGATTAAGGCACTGACTCCCTATTTAGTCACAAATGGCAATGGTCAAGAGGTTTTATCATTTTATGAACAAGCATTAGGGGCGGAGATTCACAATCTCCAGACATTTGGCGATTTACCAGATAACCCTGAAAATCCAATGCCTGAGGCGAACAAGAAATTGGTCCTGAATGCATTGGTTAAGGCTGGTGAAGCTGAATTCATGCTGTCGGACAATCAGCCTGGTCATCCATTTCATTTAGGTAACCATATTACGTTAGCCATACAGTCAGATGATGCAGAGGAGACAAGACGGCTTTTTGATCGGTTGAAAGAAAGCGGAAAAATCATCATGCCCTTGCAGGAGACCCCTTGGAGCTCCTTGTATGGTCAATTGATTGATCAGTACGGCGTTTATTGGCAATTAAACACATTAAGTCATCATATGGATTAAATTAAAGAGGACCAGCCCGTGAAAGGGCTGGTCCCCTTTATTATTTGTGGAAGTGCATGATTCTGCCGTTAAAGAGCTGAAGGTCCCCTTGCTTCTTTTTAGCCATATATTTGGCCAGTTCATTTGCTTTTCCTTTATCTGCGAATGTCGAGTTTCTCTCAAGGCTAATTTCGATATAAGGGGATAAATCACCCTTCATACCGGGTATTGGCTCTTCGCCAATCCCTATTCTAATCAGGTGATAGTCAGGATCTTTTGAAGAGAGATAGAGACATTCGCCACTGCCTTGATTTTCAGGGGTGAAGATGGAATAGGGAAAAGCTTTCTCTTCATAGGAATAGTCTAATTGCTTACCAGTTTTTTGGACGGATTGACGATAGTCATCAATCATTTTCTGTACTTCTTCAATTGAGATGGTTTGATTTTGCAGTCTGATATAGGATCGAAGTGACATATAAGCCTCCTTTATTTGAATGGTAATCCTTGTAAAATAGTTTACCATGAGAGTTAGAGGTTCAGAAGGGAATTCTTAACAAAAGGGTTATGGGTAAAAGGATATATTATTTTTAAATATTACATACAATTTAGGCTTGTTTTTTTAAATGTGTTATATTATTATGGTGTATATAGTAGTAAAGTGCTTTCTTTATAAAGCGATTAAATTAATTGAAGGAGTGAAATGAATGGGTACAATCGTATGTACAGGATGTAATACAACCATTGATCATTTTGAAGACGAGAAAGTGACTGTATTATACGCTAATTGCGCTGATTGCCATAATTGCCACGAAAAGTAATCATTTGTCGCTGGACCGGTTCATTTCTTGCTAAATAATCTTATTTAACGATGAATCTAGTTAGTTACCAATCTGACTAAGAAATCATCTATGTTAAGAGCTAAGGCAGCCGCTGCTTATTGCAGGCTGCCCTTTTTGTTTCGTCCTGAGTTCATAATGGATGAAAATGGATATGGAAAGTATTGTATAATAGGTGTGTACAAGAAGGATTTCAAGGGGATACAATCATTGCGGGGAGGGAATGGTATGTGGGAAACGAGATTAACGGATTTACTCGGAATTAAACTGCCAATCATTCAGGGGGGACTTGCCTATTTGGCCTATTCTGATTTAGCGGCAGCTGTATCAAATGCTGGCGGGCTAGGTCAAATTACGGCCTTATCATTAGGCAGTCCAGAGGAGCTGGCTGAGGAGATTGATAAAGTACGGATATTGACAGATAAGCCGGTTGGGGTTAACTTTGCGATTGGGACACATGGAAGGCATTATGAAAGGTTTGTTCAAATTGCTGTAGATAAAGGTATTGAAGCCATGTCCGTAACTGGCGGTAATCCAGCTGCCTTTCTAAATATGCTAAAAGGGACTTCCGTGAAGAAGCTTGTTTTGACGGCTGGAGTCAGACAAGCTGTCAAAGCAGAGGAGCTTGGGGCAGATGCCGTAATGGTCGTTGGAAATGAGGGCGGGGGACATCTTGGAAGAGATGAGCTGAGCACGATGGTTCTTGTACCTAAAGTGGTGGATGCCGTTTCGATTCCAGTTGTTGCTTCAGGAGGTATCGCAGATGGAAGGGGAATGATGGCTGCTCTAGCACTTGGAGCGGAAGGGATTGAAATGGGTACCCGTTTTATTGCAGTGAAGGAATGTGTCCACGCTCATCCTGCCTATAAAGAAGCGATTATCCACGGGACAGAGAAGGACACTGTCGTGATCAAGAAAACCCTTGGAACTCCTGGCAGAGCTATTTCCAATGCACACACGGCCTCCATTCTTTCAATGGAGAGTAAAAGCTGTACATATGAAGATCTGAAGGATTATATTAGTGGGGAGACGAATAAGAAATTTATTTATGAAGGGAACCATGAGGCAGGCTTTGGCTGGGCTGGACAGGCGATTGGGCTTATATCTGATGAGCCGACCGTCGAGGAGTTGTTTGACCAAATGCTGAGCCAAGCCAAGGTAATCCGAACCCGATGGCAATACAGCTGACAAACGAAGAATATGACAGAAGAGGTGTATAGCATGGATTATCAATATCCAATCGATTATACGTGGAAAACAGATGAAATCGTTAAGGTAATTTCATACTTTCAAGGAATTGAAAAAGCCTATGAGAAAGGCATTCCACGTGAAGAGTTAATGATGCTTTATAAGGATTTTAAGCAGATTGTTCCTTCCATAGCGGAGGAGAAGAAAGTGTGCGGCGAGTTTGAGGAAGTGAGCGGTTACTCAAGCTATCGAGCTATGCAGAAAGCCAAGAAAAGCCAGGATGGAGAGCTTGTCAGAATGTAAATGGCGCCTTCTTTCAAAAGAAGCACACAAATGAAAATATAAACATGGAGGGACTGTTTTTCTAAACAGTCCCTCCATGTTTTTTGAGTTTATTCGACATTATAGAGGGGTAATAAATGTACAAACACATCACGGATCATCTCAATTAATTCATCCCCGGGAATCTTAACAGCCTCGTCACGAGATAGCTGGAAACCGCATAGAAGCTCCGCCTTCTTCACAGTAGCCAATCTCTCAAACATCTTGTTTAAATCTTCTGTGGATAAAGTATCATGATGAATGACATCGGGTTTCATATGATCGATTGACCAGACGTAATTTGCCGGGATGGATTCTTGGATTTCTTGTGTTCTTGATAAAAAGTGCTGTCCTATCGGTTCTTTCCCTTTTGCCTCATAAATGACAGCATACCAAATAAATAAATGGGTTTCCCATAGTCCTATTTGGAAGTGAGGAACCATTTTGTAGCCGCGCGGATTGGAAGAAAAGGCAATCCACGTATCATTAGGCGGGTTGATGGTGCGTCTGGCATGCTTAGCAATGTGAGGATACATGGGCTCTTTTGTTAATACTGAAAGCTCTTCCGTAAATACATCGCTTAACAGTTCGAACTTAGGGCGGATGATTGTTTTAATCGCATCCATCCGTGCATCTAAACCATCTATTTGAAATACATTAAAATCATCATTCGTAAAGCCTTTGAATGTCATAAGTTTCCCTCCTATTCTCGTTTATTTTACCATAAGAATACTATGGAGAAATAGGATAAAGCTTGGGTAACTGGGCATCTGTGCATTTTGGTTGCAAATGTATTGAGGAAGACATACTATATACAAATTACAATTAAATAACTGAATTTTCAAATATATTAAGGAGTGGATTTCTATGAAACAAGCAGTCAATCATGTTTTAAAAGCGACGGAAGTAGAAAGACATCGGAAAGCGGTCCTTAGAATGGAAATGGACTATGAGCTTGCCACCTTATTTGAGGCAATGGAGCAGCAAAATGAAAAGCAAAAGACGAAATCAAAGCAAAAACTTGAAAGAATACGAAGAGAATTGATGCGCTTAAAAGCGATTTGATTGATACGTACAAAGGCAATTTTGATGCGAAAAGCAAGCGGAAAAGACGGATTTCATGTTCATCTTTCATGGTCTGTCTTTTCTTGTTTATTTTGCCTGACGGGATTAAACTGTAAATTATATACATAATAAGGTCTGAAGGACTTTTGGATTTGAGGTGGGAGAAATGGCAGGTATGAAAGAAATACATGCACAAGCCGTTCAATGGATGAAAGAAGCCGGTCAGAGAATTATCCATTCCTTTGAAACGAGCCTGAATATAGAAACGAAATCAAACATGAATGATTTAGTCACGAATATGGACAAGGATGTTGAACAGTTCTTCTTGAAGCGAATTGCTGAGCGCTTCCCTGAGCATAAGGTGCTTGGGGAAGAGGGGGCTGGCCATGATCTAAAGGAGCTGGAGGGCATAGTGTGGATTATCGACCCGATTGACGGGACAATGAATTTTGTGCACCAGCAAAGAAACTTTGCTATCTCTATTGGAATTGTAGAGAATGGCATTGGAAGGATCGGTCTGATTTATGATGTGGTTCATGATGAATTGTATCACTGCATTAAAGGAGAAGGGGCCTACTTGAACGAAAAGAAAATAGCCCCTATGCAGGAGGCGAAGCTTGAAGAATCCATTGTTGGGCTGAACGCCATATGGCTGACAGATAATAAGAAAATCGATAAGAATATCACTGCTAAGCTTGTTAGAGACGTGCGGGGGACAAGGTCATACGGATCAGCAGCTTTAGAGCTGATTTATGTGGCTACTGGGAGGATGAACGCCTATATTTCCATGCGTCTCGCCCCATGGGATTTTGCCGGGGGAACGATTATCATTGAAGAGCTCGGCGGTATAGTGACGGATCTTCATGGAAGCCCTATTGATTATTTGAATAAGAGCTCGCTGATAGCGACTACTCCACAGCTTCACAAAGTTATCATGGAGCATTATTTAACGTGAATAAGCATGGAAAACGCCGGCAGGAATAGGCTTGCCGGCGTTAATTGGAGCATCCGGTTTAATAGCGGATGCTTTTTTGTTGCAAAAATAGATAAAATGTGGGAGAATTGCCTAATTATTGTATCGTACGGCTTTATAATTTTTCTCTCCAGCGTTTCTTTAGGGTGAATCCGCTGCCCATAATTGCGATGAATGCAGCTAAGCTGATCATGCTAAAAACGGCACTTCCCTCGGAAATGGAGATGGCAATGCCCGAAAGGCTGGCAACAGCCAATAGGGATAAAGCTAAGAAAACAATTTTAATATTCAAAAGTATCACACTCCAATCTTAATCATCATTGTACACAAAATGTTGGCGGTTTTCTACTTTCAGTATGGTATAATGGGAAGGTTGGTTACAATATGCATAAAAACTGGGAGTTGAAATAGGTTGCAATACAGAAATGATATTAAGAATATAGCGATTATTGCTCACGTTGACCATGGTAAAACTACATTGGTGGATCAGCTGTTAAAACAAGCTGGTACATTCCGTTCAAATGAGCAGGTCGCTGAACGTGCAATGGATTCAAATGATCTTGAAAGAGAACGCGGTATTACCATCCTGGCTAAAAATACGGCGGTTAACTATAAAGATACACGTATCAATATTTTGGATACACCTGGACATGCTGACTTTGGCGGCGAAGTAGAACGGATCATGAAAATGGTTGACGGCGTACTTTTAATCGTCGATGCGTATGAAGGCTGTATGCCGCAAACACGCTTCGTTTTGAAAAAAGCGCTTGAGCAAAAATTGACACCAATCGTTGTCGTCAATAAAATCGACCGTGATTTTGCAAGACCGGAGGAAGTAGTCGATGAGGTTATTGATTTATTCATCGAGCTTGACGCGACAGAAGACCAATTGGAATTCCCTGTCATCTATGCTTCAGGTATTAACGGAACGGCATCATTAAGCCCGGATCCAGCTGATCAGGAAGAGAATATGGAATGCTTGTTTGAATCAATCGTTCAAAACATTCCATCTCCTGTTGACAACCGTGAAGAGCCACTACAATTCCAAGTAGCCCTTCTTGATTACAGCGACTACTTAGGAAGAATTGGAATCGGACGTGTTTTCCGCGGAACCATGAAAGTTGGTCAGCAAGTCTCCTTGATGAAACTTGATGGTACAGCGAAAAACTTCCGTGTAACAAAAATCTTTGGATTCCAAGGATTAAAACGTGTGGAAATTGATGAGGCATTCCCTGGTGATTTAGTTGCTGTCAGCGGAATGGAGGACATCAATGTCGGTGAGACCGTCTGTCCTGTTGATGCTCAAGATCCGCTGCCAGTGCTTCGTATTGATGAGCCTACCCTTCAAATGACATTTGTCGTCAATAACAGCCCATTTGCAGGCCGTGAAGGGAAATGGGTAACATCCCGTAAAATCGAAGAACGCTTAATGGCACAGCTTCAAACGGATGTATCATTGAGAGTTGATCCAACAGATTCTCCAGATGCGTGGATCGTATCCGGACGTGGTGAGCTTCACTTATCAATCTTGATTGAGAATATGCGCCGTGAGGGATATGAGCTTCAAGTTTCAAAACCTGAAGTTATTATCCGTGAAGTTGATGGCGTAAGATGTGAGCCTGTTGAGCGTGTTCAAGTGGATATCCCTGAAGAGTATACAGGTGCCATTATGGAATCTCTCGGGGAAAGAAAAGGCGAAATGCTTGATATGATCAATAACGGAAGCGGACAAGTTCGCCTTGTGTTTAATGTTCCATCCCGTGGATTGATTGGATATACAACTGAATTCCTTACATTGACACGCGGATATGGAATCTTGAACCATACATTCGATTCTTATCAGCCAATGCAAGCTGGTCAAGTAGGCGGAAGAAGACAAGGGGTGCTTGTTTCCATGGAGACAGGAAAAGCAACCCAATATGGTATCATCCAAGTAGAGGACCGCGGCGTAATCTTTGTTGAGCCGGGTACGGAAATCTATGAGGGAATGATTGTCGGAGAACATAACCGTGAGAATGATTTGACTGTAAACATTGTTCGTGCGAAACAACAAACTAACGTACGTTCAGCAACCAAGGATAACACGGTGACAATGAAGAAACCAAGAATCATGTCACTTGAAGAAGCGCTTGAATATTTGAACGATGATGAATACTGCGAGGTTACTCCAGAATCCATCCGTCTGCGTAAGAAAATCCTTGAGAAAAATGAACGTGAAAAGGCAGCTAAGAAGAAGAAACTCGCTGAATAATCATTACCTTTTGGGGAGAGGGAGTGCTATTTAGAGTGGATATTACAAGTAATTTGCCGTTCTTTGCCGAGTTATACAGGGTAGGTGACCCAGCGTATACGAAGATTGGAATGTGGGCGTTATACTTGACCATTGTTCTACTTAGCGGCTTAGTTTTTAAGCTTGGCTTTGCGAGAAAGCTATCATGGGGGAAAACAATCGTTGTCTATGGGATCATGGCTTTTTCTTGTTCTTTCCTTACCTTCCTTGCTTTGTTTCTGCCGGTTACAGAAGTATTGGCAGTGGCGGCAGTATTCCTAGCGCTTTATAAATACCGCCTTCATAAAGAAATGAGACGGGAGATTGAGGAAGAAGGAAGGGATGCTGGCTGATGAATGTTCTAATGGATGCGGTCTATAATTGGCTTACCATTCGAATCGTTTATGATGTCAGGCCTGATGATACGGCAGCACGTGACACCGTTCAAATGTTCGAGAAGAACTTAGAGGAGGATCACGGGATTGACCGTTATGCCTATGAGAAAAAGGACGGCTGGTATACAGTCGTCTTCACAAAGGATGGAAAGGAAGATCAGTTCCGCTACCGTGAGGAGATGGTTGAGGTCATGCTTAAGCAGATTCTTAAATATCCGGAACGCTATGAACAATTTCCTTCCGAATAAAAAAAGAGAAATGGATCATCCATTTCTCTTTTTTTTATACACATTTCGCCTTTTACCAATTATCCTCGTTTTTTGCGGCACGATACAGGCGGAATTTCCCGGTTTCCTTCCTATCGTTCGTACGCTCTGTTATACGTTCACTGCATTCGTTGCACATATATGTATGAATGGGACGATTGCGAAGCCTTTTGGCCATCAATGTTTCGTCCTCGATGGATTCGATTTTATCGCAAATCACACATTTCACTCTCATGTTAACACCCCAATCCATTTCTCTTCCACCAGTATATCATTTTTGCAGAAGCTTGTAGAGAGGACGGACGTTTTTTGGGTGATGACCTGGCTCGGAATTTTGTCTTTTTTGTCATAGCCGTCTTTTTTTGAATGAAAGCTCATATATTTGAGCATGAAGATTGTCCCGGACATAAATTGTTATTGAAATAAAAAACATGGCTGGATAATTTACTGGGGACAGGAGGATATGGTTTGAGCAAAATCTATGTTCTGGATACGAATGTGCTGCTGCAAGATCCAATGTCAATTTATTCATTCTCTGATAATGAGGTGGTTATTCCGGCAGTTGTGTTAGAGGAATTGGATTCAAAGAAGCGAAATCTAGACGAAGTAGGAAAGAATGCACGCTATGTGTCAAGATTGATTGACCAGCTTCGAACGACCGGGAAATTGCATGAGAAAATCCCTTTGCATAATGGCGGGAAGCTGAAGATAGAACTGAATCATCGCTCGATCCAAAATGTTCAGGATTATTTCCTTGAGAAATCAAATGATAACCGTATATTGGCGGTTGCAAAAAATCTTTCTCTGGAAGAAGAGAGCAAAGCAGATGGAAAAGCCGTTATACTCGTTTCAAAGGATATATTAATGAGAGTGAAGGCAGATGTTATCGGCTTGATTGCGGAGGATTTCTTAAGTGACCGTGTTGTAACGGTTAATCAGCAGTATGCAGGCTTCAAAGAGGCTTATGTAAAACGGGAGGCAATCAATCAATTCTACTCTAAAGGGGAAATCCCTCTTGAGGATGCATTGATTGGTGAAACGGTATACCCAAATCAGTTTATCATCATGAAAAACCATGAGGTTCCCTCTTTGTCAGCCATTGGGATTGTACGAGACGGAGATAGAATAGTGAAGTCGAGATACAACCATGAGCAAATATGGGGAGTAAAACCACGCAATGCTCAACAGCATATGGCTTTTGAATTGCTTCTGAGAAAGGATATCCAGCTTGTAACAATGACTGGTAAGGCAGGTACAGGAAAGACCCTGTTAGCTCTAGCTGCAGCTCTTTTGCAAACCGAAGATCTAGGGGAGTACAATAAGCTTCTTGTATCAAGGCCAATCGTGCCAATGGGAAAGGATCTTGGGTTTCTGCCCGGAGAAAAGGAAGAGAAGCTGAGACCGTGGATGCAGCCTATCTATGATAATCTCGAGTACTTGTTCAATACAAAGAAACCAGGAGAACTAGATTCCATTCTAGCTGGTATCCATTCCATCGAAGTAGAGGCGCTGACTTATATACGAGGCAGGAGTCTGCCGGACAGCTTCATCGTCATGGATGAGGCTCAGAACCTGACGAAGCATGAGGTTAAAACCATCATGACGAGGGTAGGGGAGCGCAGCAAGATTATTCTTCTTGGCGACCCTGCACAAATCGACCACCCCTATTTAGATGAAGGGAATAATGGATTGACATATGTTCTTGAGAAGTTTAAAGGGGAGCCGATTGCAGGGCATGTCAACCTGGTAAAGGGAGAACGTTCTGAACTGGCCCAGCTGGCTGCAGATCTGCTGTAAGGTGATATTAATAATAGGGAGCACCTTTTAATTGGTGCTCCCTATCCTTTAGATAACCGTAATGCTTATTATATTCTTAATGGGCTCATTTCGATTAGAGCCATCCCCTTTGTAGAGGTAAAGGGGTCCTCCCTCTTCATGTGAGAGCGGTTTGCCATTTGAGGAGAAGCCGGCGATAAAAGCCAAGGCTTCTTCTAAAGGATACTCCAGCTCTTCTGTGCGGGTATGTATGATGACCTTGGCAGCATCAGGCATAGGTTCAGTATTCAAAATAAACGGCTTGAAAGCGATGACAAAATTTCCTTCAAGAAGCTCCTGCTTTTTCGTCTTTCGGGCAGGTTTTTCGCTTGGAGGAGGTGAGGAGCCCTCAATGATTTCCTTGTCCCATTGGGAAGAGACGGATTTCAAATAGCTCTCATGCTCGCTGTCATCCTTTGAATGCTCTTCAGGATGCCAGTCCTCTATATTGAATTTTCGCTCATCGAATATCCAAACACCTGCATCAATATAAATCGGGTATTTCACATTACCTTTAATCTGTATGACTTCTGCCATCCCACTCACTCCTTTACCTATTAATCTTATAATTCCTGCAAATTCTTGTACAGTAATACGCGTCTATCTTACATTCTTGTTTTTTTACATAAAAGAGTAATTGTCTGCCTCACTGTCCTTGCATTTTTGGGGTTTTAAGGGTAAAATTTTATAATAGATTGGTTCATTGGGCCATAATGGGGGGATTGTACATTGACATCTGATATCCTTGTCAATCATCAAGAAAAGGCCTACGCATTACTCAAGGCCGATGCTGATAAAATATTTAAACTTATTAAGGTTCAAATGGATAACTTGACTATGCCTCAATGTCCTTTGTATGAAGAGGTTTTGGATACACAAATGTTTGGCTTATCCAGAGAAATTGACTTTGCTGTTAGATTAGGGTTAATAGAGGAACAAGACGGCAAAGGCTTGCTAGAGTTTCTGGAGAAGGAATTATCCGCTCTTCATGATGCTTCCATGAGAAAATAAGTAGAGTCGAAACTCAAACGATACAGTATTTGTTTGAGTTTTTTGTTTTATAAATATGTATGACACACCAAAATTCACTATGCGAATTAGAGCAAGGATGATTATGATGTTAAAACGAATAGTAAGATCGTATGATTATACGCTTATTGCTGTCATTCTCGTTTTGAGCATTTTTGGGCTTGTTATGGTATACAGCTCAAGTATGGTGACAGCTGTAGCTAGATGGGACTTGCCGAGCGATTTTTTCTATATGAAGCAAATTCGGCATTTAGTCATCGGCTTAATTCTCTTTACGATTATGGCAATCATTCCTTATCCGCTGTATAAATCAAATAAAGTATTGGTGCCTCTTGTGTTCGGCTCCATTGTTGGACTGTTTGCCTTGCAGTTCTTCGGTCATACAGCCGGGAATGCAGAAAGCTGGTTTAAGCTAGGAGCGCTTGGGAGCCTGCAGCCATCTGAGTTTGTTAAGCTTGGCGTGATTATTTACCTGTCTGCTGTCTATTCCAAAAAGCAGAAATACATAAACGTATTTAATAAAGGAGTCATTCCTCCGCTGGTTTATTTATTAATCGTCTGCGGGCTAATTGTTCTGCAGCCGGATATTGGGACGGCGATGATTATCTTTATGGTCGCTTGTACGATTATCATTTGTTCAGGAATGAATTGGAAGAGCTTTGCAAAGCTTCTTTCTATCCTTTTGGGAACGATTCTGATCGCGATACCAGTCATCATCTTGAATAAAGATAAGATCTTCACAGAGAAGCGTTTAGAAAGGTTCACGGGTTTCCTTGATCCTTTCTCTACGGAGAAATATGAAGGATACCAGTTGGTCAATTCATATGTGGCTATCGGTAACGGCGGTCTGACTGGCGTCGGCTTCGGACAAAGCACCCAGAAATACGGGTATTTGCCTGAGCCGCACACAGACTTTATTATGGCTGTTATTTCTGAAGAGCTTGGCTTGATTGGTGTGGCATTTGTCATTATCTGCCTTGCGACAATTGTGCTGAAGGGGATCCGTACAGCCATTAAGAGCGACGATCCTTTCGGAAGTATGCTGGCAGCAGGAATTTCCAGTATGATTGGCATTCAGTCTATGATTAACTTAGGGGGAATCACTGGTTTAATCCCGATTACAGGTGTTACTCTTCCGTTTATCAGTTATGGGGGCTCATCGCTTATTCAGTTATTCCTATCAGTTGGGATATTGGTAAATGTATCCATGAAGACGAGGTATGATGCTTTTTATAAGAAAGGACAAGCCGTCCCGGAACAAATGGATGATAAGCGGATGATAAGTAGTAAATTGTGAGCAGGGACAAGTGTCCTGCTCATTTTTTATGTCTTTTTTACAGAAAACAGCAAAGAATAGCTGCTAGAGGAGTGGTAACTTGATGAAGAAGACAGAGGATTTAAAAAAGAAAAAAATAAAAAAGGTTCTTGTAGCAAATCGCGGAGAGATTGCTATTCGTGTGTTCAGGGCCTGCAATGAGCTCGGTATCCGGACTGTTGGAATCTATTCGAAGGAGGATTACATTTCTTATCACCGCTATAAAGCAGATGAAGCTTATTTGGTCGGTGCTGGTAAGAAGCCGATTGATGCCTATCTTGATATCGAGGGTATTCTTGAAATTGCGAAAATGAGCGGTGCGGATGCCATCCATCCGGGATATGGGTTCTTGTCAGAAAATATTGAGTTTGCCAAGCGCTGTCATGAGGAAGGTTTCATTTTCATCGGTCCTGGGATAAAGCATCTGGATATGTTTGGCGACAAGGTGGAGGCGAAGGAACAGGCGAAGCTTGCTGGTATTCCAATTATTCCAGGTAGTGACGGCCCTGTATCCGGGTTGGATGACGTCATCCGTTTCGGGAAGGAAAATGGCTTCCCGATAATCATTAAAGCTGCTCTTGGCGGCGGCGGACGAGGGATGAGAATTGTCCGGCAGGAGAGTGAAATTGAAGAAGGCTATCAGCGTGCTAAATCTGAAGCAAAGGCTTCGTTTGGAAGTGATGAAGTCTATGTGGAACGATTCATCGAGAATCCTAAGCATATCGAGGTCCAGATTCTTGGGGATCAATATGGAGATATCGTTCATTTATTTGAGCGTGACTGCTCCGTACAGCGCCGCCATCAAAAAGTCGTTGAAGTAGCACCGAGCGTTTCCTTATCCACAGACTTGCGGGAGAGAATTTGCCGTGCGGCTGTTCAATTAATGGAGAATGTCCAGTATGTTAATGCTGGCACGGTTGAATTCCTCGTTTCTGGAGATGAGTTTTATTTCATTGAGGTCAATCCTCGCGTTCAGGTAGAGCACACAATTACGGAAATGATTACAGGAGTGGATATTGTCCAGTCGCAAATCATGATAGCCGAGGGACATCGATTGCATGACAAGTATATGCATATCCCTGCTCAAGAGAATCTAAAAATAAATGGGTATGCCATTCAAGCAAGGGTAACAACCGAGGACCCACTGAATCATTTCATGCCGGACACAGGGCGCATTAAAGCATACCGTTCAGGAGGCGGCTTCGGTGTTCGCCTTGATGCAGGCAATGCTTATCAAGGGTCAGTCATTACTCCTTATTATGATTCCTTGCTTGTAAAGGTTTCTACCCATGCGTCTGAATTTAAACAGGCTAGTGCGAAAATGCTCCGCAATCTTCGTGAATTCCGGATTCGCGGCATAAAAACGAATATCCCGTTTCTTGAGAATGTTATAAGACATGAGAAATTTTTAAAGGGCGAATATGACACATCCTTTATCGATATGACACCTGAGCTCTTTGTCTTTCCAGAACAAAAGGACCGGGGAACAAAGATGTTGAACTACTTAGCCAATGTCACTGTGAACGGCTTCCCAGGAATCGGTAAAAAGGAAAAGCCGCATTTTGATCCGGTCAAAATCCCTGCTCTCCCAAAGGGGTTTAGCCATGAATCAGGAACAAAGCAATTGCTTGATTCAAGAGGACCTGAAGGATTAGCGGCATGGGTAAAGGAACAAAAGAAGGTCCTTATTACGGATACGACATTCAGGGATGCACACCAATCCTTGCTGGCAACACGTGTACGGACACAGGATATGCTGCGCATCGCTGAGCCGACAGCCAAGCTCCTGCCGAATTTGTTCTCGATGGAACTGTGGGGTGGAGCAACATTTGATGTAGCTTATCGATTCTTGAAGGAGGACCCGTGGGAGCGGTTATTAAAGCTGAGACAGGAAATGCCGAATCTGTTATTCCAAATGCTGCTTCGTTCTTCCAATGCGGTCGGCTATAGCAATTATCCAGATAATTGCATTAAAGAGTTCGTTACGAAATCGGCCTATGCTGGTGTAGACGTTTTCCGTATTTTTGATAGTTTGAACTGGGTGAAGGGGATGGAGAAGACCATTGAGTCAGTCCGTGATGTGAATCGGGTGGCAGAGGCTGCGATTTGCTATACAGGAGACATCTTGGACCCAACAAGAACAAAGTATGACTTGAATTATTATAAGGAGCTGGCAAAGGAGCTGGAAGCACAAGGGGCCCATATTCTTGCTATTAAGGATATGGCTGGCCTGCTGAAGCCTGAAGCAGCGTACCGATTAGTGTCTGAGCTTAAAGAGGCTGTTGAACTGCCTATTCATCTTCATACACATGATACGAGCGGAAATGGAATCTTCCAGTATACAAGGGCTATTGATGCAGGAGTAGATATCGTCGATACCGCGCTTGGCTCCATGGCTGGATTAACCTCTCAGCCTGGATTGAATACGCTGTATTATGCACTGGAAGGGAACCCAAGGCAGCCACAGACAGATATTGCGGCAGTGGAGCAATTATCTCAATACTGGGAAGGCGTTAGAAGCTATTATCAGGACTTTGAGAGCGGCATGAAGTCCCCGCATACAGAAGTGTATCAGCATGAGATGCCGGGAGGACAATACTCGAATCTGCAGCAGCAGGCGAAGGGTGTAGGGCTATCCGACCGATGGGATGAAGTAAAAGAAATGTATGCCCGCGTAAACATCTTGTTTGGAGATTTGGTAAAAGTAACGCCTTCCTCAAAGGTTGTAGGTGACATGGCTCTATTCATGGTGCAAAATCACCTCTCAGAGCAGGATGTACTAAAACATGGTGATTCACTTGACTTCCCTGATTCAGTCATCGAATTATTCAGCGGTCAGCTTGGCCAGCCGTATGGTGGGTTCCCTGAGGAACTTCAAAGGGTAATCCTAAAAGGGCAAGAGCCGATAACGGTCCGCCCAGGAGAGCTTTTAGAGGATGTAAATTTCGAGCAATTAAAAGATGAGCTTGATGCTAAATTGACTCATCCTGCTACACAGTTCGATGTGCTTGCCTATGCGCTTTATCCAAAGGTGTTTCTGGATTACGAAACAGCTAGAAATACGTATGGAGACCTTTCTGTTTTGGATACGCCGTCCTTCCATTACGGTATGAGAGTAGGCGAGGAGATTGAGGTTGAAATTGAAAGAGGCAAGACACTGATTATTAAATTAATCTCTATTGGCGAACCACTTGCTGATGGAACGAGAACCGTGTATTTTGAGTTGAATGGACAGGCTAGGGAAGTGTCGATTAAGGACGAAAGCGTTAAGTCAACGGCCGTTACCAAAAGGAAAAGTGACCCTTCCATCCCGGGACAGCTTGGGGCTACGATGCCAGGAACTGTCGTGAAGGTAAATGTACAAAAGGGAGACCATGTAAAAAAAGGCGATCATTTAATGATCACTGAAGCGATGAAAATGGAAACTACTGTACAAGCCCCATTTGACGGAGTTATCAAAATGATTAACGTAGTGAGCGGTGAAGCAGTAGAAACCGGAGATCTATTGCTTGAAATGGAAAAATAAATCATGAATAAAGCTGTACATCTGTGTTAGTAGCAGGTGTACAGCTTTTTTTTGTGGTGTTGTTAACGATGAATGTTGAGATATGAGAATACCGTCGAATGTGGTGGAAGGCGGTTGACGCCTTGCTTAGATTAGCGGACAGGGAGACCCTGCAGATGTGAACAAGCACTCAAGGAGGCTCCCCGAGTGCCCCTAGGTGCGCAGCCGTCTGCAACGAAAATCAACACCTTGAATTAACAGAGCCTTTTGTTTAGATGGTAACTCACTATTAAGCATCGATAGGAATCGGATGTATGATCCGTCATAAGGCCGTATAGGTTTTATCTGAATGCTCCTTGTTCGGATTGCTCCGGTCTGCAGCAGAAAGTCTCTGACTATTCTTCCGGTTTCTTGACACGAGTAAAAGAAAGTAAGAAAAGAGACCGAAAAGACATGAGATGAATAATGCATGCATTAAGGCTATATAAAGGTTTGAACGGGTATAGATAATAAAGGCGCCGGCAATCACTTGTAAAGAAACAAGTATGAGGGCAATGTTCCAGCCGTGAAACATGACCTTGATATGTCTATGATGACGCCAGATAACAAATGCCAGATAAACAATCCAAATAAACAAGAGGCCGGCAGCCAGGCGATGCCCCATTTGAATCCATTGGTACATATTATAGTTAAACCCGACTGCATTATTAAAGCAAAATGGCCAATCTGGGCAGACAAGACTTGCCTCCGTATGGCGAACGAGAGCACCCGTGTAGATGACTAGGTAAGAATAGATGGTTATGGCAATGAAATGAAAAGAAAGCCGTCTTGGGATAATCAGTTGATCTGCTTCGAATTTTTTGTCAACCTCAAAGATCAGCAGGGTGAGAAGCAGCACGGCAGCAAAAGAAATTAACGAAATTCCAAAATGAAGGGCCATGACAAAGTCTGATTGGCTCCAGATGACTGCTGCAGCACCGATTAATGCCTGAATAATGAGAAATGAAATAGACAGTACAGCTAGAAATTTTGTTTCTCTGATACGGCCGATTGCCTTCCATGACCAAAGGGCTAAGCCTGCAACCATGAATGTGCCGACACCGGAGAATACCCGATGAGCCAGCTCGATGACCAGCTCAGGTGTGATGTTTTCGGGAATCAGCTGTCCGTGGCACAGTGGCCATGAACGCCCGCAGCCCATACCGGAGTCGGTTTTCGTGACAAGTGCTCCCCCGAGGAGGATGCAAAGCATGACAAAGGTCGTCATAACAGAGAACCATTTTAACTTTGTATGCATGTTGATAATACACCTGCTTTATAGATAGTAGAGTAAAGGTCAAAATGAAAGGATGCATGCTTATGTAATATGATAAAAATACCAATCTTGGATAATCATTACTTACATATCATAATGAATATTTCTGGGAATTACAAAGGAAATATTCGATTTTGCTCTATTCCCTTGTTATTTGTGACAATAGATTTACAGGATATTGAATGAATATATTTCACGATAGGAAAGGGAAAAGGAGTTAGAACAGGTTTAAAGGGGGTTAATAGTTGAAAGTTCCGGTATAGTTTGTTAGAAATAAGGGAGAGTTTGCTTTTTCATATATTTGACAAATTGTCACAATATAATCATTTACAGGTTAATTTTGCCGCTATATAATGACAAGGGCACGCATATTACAAAATTTAGACAAATTTCATTCACATATTAGGCAATTTCTATGTTTAAATATATATAGGTAAAATATTGGAAAACGCATGCTTGGCGGTTTGGCCGAAATGGAATTTTCATAGATATGTTGGAATTTATTATTGATTGGGGGGATCATCCGTGGAATCGAAAGCAGCTGCACACACCTCATTTGAAAACCAAGAAGGCCTGAAAACGGAGAAGGAAACGGGGAACACTCTTTTGAAGGACTTTTTGGTATTAATTAAGATTGGAATTGTCAATTCCAATGTTATAACTGCATTTACAGGTATTTGGCTGGGATTATATTTCACTGATCAGCATTTTTTTGCTAATTTGGATATTGTTTTGCTTGGAGTTGTCGGCATCGCGCTTATTATCGGCGGGTCAGGATGCTTGAACAATTATATTGACCGGGATATTGACCTTTATATGGAGCGGACGAAGAAACGTCCAACGGTAACTGGCAAAGTTAATCCGTTAAAGGTTCTTTATACAGGGCTGGCTATGGTACTAATTGGTACGCTCATGCTATTGGCCGCATCACCGACAGCAGCATTGCTTGGATTGTTTGGAGTTTTTGCTTACGTAGTGATGTACACAATCTGGACGAAGAGAAAAATTGTATCGAATACGGTTGTCGGAAGCATATCAGGAGCAATGCCTCCGTTAATTGGCTGGGCAGTCGTCGATCCATCACTTCATCCAGTAGCCTGGGGGCTGTTTTTGCTGATGTTTGTCTGGCAGCCGCCGCATTTTTATGCACTGGCAATGAAACGGACGGAGGAATATCGGGCTGCAGCCATCCCAATGCTTCCAGTTGTGAAAGGATTCCATACAACGAAGGTCCATATGCTCGTTTGGGTGGTGTTATTGCTGCCAATTCCTGTTTTATTGGCGCCTATCGGCATGCCGATTGTCGTACTGGTTACTTTGCTGAACATCGGCTGGCTTCTATTAAGTATCAAGGGGTTGTCCTTTAAGAAGAAATTCACGAAGGAAGAAGATTTGAAGTGGGCTAGCAAGATGTTCATTTATTCCTTGAATTATTTAACGATATCATTCGTTACAATGGTTATCATTTCATTGATTAACCTTTTTTGAACAACGGGGGTTCTTTCTTTAAGAAATTCATTATATAAATGGTCCTTTGGAAAGAAGAAATTTTTCACGAAAGAGGGGTAGATCATTGCTATGAAAAAATGGCGAATTGCTTCCTTGATTGCAGTGTTCACGCTAATCTTATCAGGATGCGGGCAACCGTATTTGTCAGCGCTGAACCCTGCAGGCGAGGTAGCGAAGAAGCAATATGACTTAATGCTTTTAAGTACATCCATCATGGTTTTAGTCATCATAGTTGTCGTAATTTTGTTTGTTCTCGCACTTTTAAAGTTTCGTCGCAAGAAAGGGGACAACTCTATTCCGAAGCAGATTGAAGGCAATCATAAGCTGGAGATCCTTTGGACAGTCATCCCAATCGTATTATTGATCATATTGGCTGTTCCGACTATTTACTATACGTTTTATTTCTCAGACGTATCAGCAAAGGACGGAAAGGACGCCGATGGGAATCCTACTGCAGTACAAATTAATGTAAGGGCCAGTTTATATTGGTGGGAGTTTGAATACCCAAATGACGGCTTCATCACAGGGCAGGAGCTTGTCGTGCCGACTGATGAAAAGGTTTACTTTAATCTAAAGGCATCTGATGTTAAGCACTCCTTCTGGATTCCTTCAGCAGGCGGAAAGCTTGATACGAACACAGATAATGTGAACGAATTCTGGCTTGAGTTTAATGAGGGGAAAAGTGAAGAGGCTGGAAGGACGTTCTATGGAAAATGTGCTGAACTATGCGGACCTTCGCATGCTTTGATGGACTTCAAGGTAAAAGCATTGCCAAGGGATGAGTATGATGCATGGGTTGCGGAAATGAAAGAAACGAAGCAATCTGAAGTGGAATTGACAGATGCCACAGCAAAAGAGGGACAGGAGATTTTCAACAAGAGCTGTATTGGCTGCCATGCCATTGACTCCAACGACCAAAGGCCGGAACAGGCCAGACTTGCCCCGAGCTTAGCTAACTTTGCTGATCGTGCACTCGTTGCAGGATATCTCGAGAATAATGAGGAAAACGTAAAGAAATGGTTAGAGGATCCTGAGTCAGTTAAAGAAGGTAACAGAATGACAGATACATACGGAAAACTGACCGATGAGCAGATTAACGCGCTAACAAAATACTTGGGAACCTTATCCGTTGAAGATTAAGAGATTCTAAGGTTGCAAAGGGGAGGTTTATCAGTGAGTACTCTTACTCAGAAAAAAGGGGTTCTTGGGACGATTTGGGATTACCTGACAACGGTTGACCATAAAAAAATCGCCAAGTTATATTTAATCGCCGGAGGATTTTTCTTCCTCATAGGCGGTCTTGAAGCAATGTTTATCAGGATTCAGCTTGCAAAGCCTGAGAATGATTTTATCAGCGGCGGAACATTTAATGAAATTATTACGATGCATGGAACCACCATGATCTTCCTTGCTGCCATGCCGCTGTTATTGGGCTTTATGAATGCCATCATGCCGCTCCAAATCGGGGCGCGTGACGTCGCATTTCCATTCTTGAATTCCTTGGGCTTTTGGCTGTTCTTCTTCGGCGGGATTTTCTTGAATCTCAGCTGGTTTATGGGAGGAGCGCCGGATGCGGGCTGGACATCTTATGCGTCCTTATCTCTTGAATCGGAGGGCCATGGGATTGATTTCTATGTACTTGGTCTTCAAATATCAGGTATGGGAACGTTAATCGGGGGTATTAACTTCTTAGTGACCATTATCAATATGCGTGCCCCTGGAATGACATTTATGCGCATGCCGTTGTTCACTTGGACGACTTTCGTGGCATCAGCGCTTATTCTTTTCGCGTTTCCTCCGTTAACGGTAGGATTAACATTGATGATGTTTGACCGCATGTTCGGTTCGAACTTCTTCGTCACTGCTATGGGCGGTAACACGATTATCTGGGAGCATTTATTCTGGATATTTGGACACCCGGAAGTATATATTCTTATATTGCCGGCTTTCGGAATCTTCTCAGAAATTATTCCGACGTTCTCTCGGAAAAGATTGTTTGGTTATTCATCCATGGTATTCGCGACGATTTTGATTGGTTTCCTTGGCTTCATGGTTTGGGCCCACCATATGTTCACAGTAGGTCTTGGACCAGTAGCTAATGCAATCTTTGCGGTTGCCACAATGGCTATCGCTGTACCGACCGGTATTAAAATCTTTAACTGGCTGTTTACGATGTGGGGCGGTCAGATTACGTTCACGACTCCAATGCTTTATGCAGTGGCCTTCATACCTTCCTTTGTAATGGGCGGTGTAACGGGAATCATGAATGCGGCAGCACCTGCAGATTACCAATATCATGACAGTTATTTCGTCGTTGCTCACTTCCATTATGTTATCGTTGGTGGAGTTGTGCTGGCGCTGCTTGCAGGTACACATTTCTATTGGCCGAAAATGTTTGGAACGATGTTGAATGAATTCTGGGGAAAAGTAACCTTCTGGCTATTCTTAATTGGTTTCCATCTGACATTCTTTATCCAGCATTTCCTCGGACTGCTTGGTATGCCGAGACGTGTGTTCACTTATCTGAATGATCAAGGCTGGGATAATGCCAACCTGATATCTACGATAGGGGCATTCTTAATGGCTGTAGCGGTCATTATCCTATTGATTAATATTGTCATGACTTCAATCAAAAATGTTAGAGTCGGTAACGACCCATGGCACGATGGTCGTACATTGGAATGGGCTATTCCATCACCGCCGCCTGAGCATAACTTTGACAGGACACCACTTGTAAGAGGTTATGATACATGGTGGATTGAGAAGATGGAAGGACGAAAAACATTGACACCGGCTGAACCGCTTGGAGATATCCATATGCCTAGCGGGTCTATTCTGCCAATCTTTATCTCACTTGGTTTATTCATTGCCGCATTTGGTGCGTTGTACAATGCGACAGATAAAGAGTGGACTGTACCGGTTATGATTATTGGTTTACTGATTACCTTTATAGCCATGCTGGTTCGTGCGATCAAGGATGATCCTGGCTATCATATTCATAAAGAAGACCTAATCGCTTCCGAGCATAATGACAATAAGGGGGTTGATCTATAATGGCAGTGCAGCAAAAATTCACTCCTGAAACATGGCCATCCCACCCGGAGCGATTCACTGAAGAAGGAAAGCATAAGTTTCTCGGGTTCTGGCTGTTTATTGCAGCTGAAACGGTCCTTTTTGCATCCTTGTTTGCGACCTATCTTGCTTTGAAGGACAGTGTACCGGCTAATAAAGAAATGGCACTTGCCTCTGATATTTATGGATTGGAGCTTGCTTTTATTGCAACCATGCTCCTTTTGACAAGTTCCTTGACCAGTGTGTATGCCATGTACCATATGAAGAATTTCGACTTTAAGCAAATGCAGTTCTGGTTATTTGTGACCGTCGTGCTTGGATTGGCCTTCCTTGGTCTTGAAATTTATGAGTTCAATCATTATGTTCATGAGTTCAATCATACATTTACGAGCTCTGCATTTGGCTCTGCCTTCTATACATTAGTTGGCTTCCACGGAGCCCACGTAACGTTTGGTCTCTTATGGATTATTACATTAATGCTGAGACACTCGAAGCGCGGCCTTAATTTAAATAATGCACCTAAATTCTATATAGCAAGCCTTTATTGGCATTTCATCGACGTTGTTTGGGTGTTCATTTTCACGGTTGTTTACTTAATGGGAATGGTGGGGTGATAGTAGATGGAAAATCATACAAATACTCATCTTAGTAAAGAAGCCCTGAAATATAGACGCAAAAAACATGCGGAAGATATGAAGCAACAGGTCATTACCTTCGTGATGATGATCCTGCTGACAGTGATTGCCTTCTTTGCGGTTGGATATGACGGTTATTCTAAATGGTTTGTAAAGCCGTTCATCCTTCTCTTGGCAATCATACAAGTCATCTTTCAGTTGTATTACTTCATGCATATGAGTCAAAAGGGGCATGGAACGATTGCTACTTTCCTATATACAGGTTTAATAATCGGTCTTTCTGCTGTTGTTGCTTTTGTTCTCATTGTATGGATCTAAAGAATGGGGAATCGGCTTAACGCTATCGTTAGGCCGATTTTTTTAGAAGGCTCTGTTAAACCATTGATTTGTATTACGGTACTCCTTTTGCGCTTCCTTGAGATTAGCTTAATCGATGCGTACCGTTTAACAGAGTCTTTTAAAATAGGAATCTGTCATTTCTGCCGCGAGCATAATTAATCATGATGTCAGAAAGAGGTGGGATTTGAAATGGATATACGAATATTTGGATTTGAGGCTTTGTGGAGCCCGTATCTGTTAGTCAGTACATTGGTGATCATCCTTGCGTATTTTTATGTGACATACATCAAATCAAGGGAGAGTTTCAAGAAAAAGGAAGGTTTTTATTTTACTAGTGCAATGATCCTTTTTTATATCATTAAAGGGTCTCCGGTTGATTTGCTTGGCCATTTATCATTCTCGGTCCATATGGTGCAAATGGCTTTCTTGTTCTTGGTTATTCCGCCGATTCTTCTTCTTGGGATTCCAGAATGGATCTACAGGAAGTTTGTCTTTAAGAAATGGTTTATTGCGATTTCAAATCCATTGTTTACGCTGATTTTCTTTAATGGAATCTTCTCCTTTTACCATGTTCCATCTATTTTTGACGTGGTTAAGGTTGATATGGTGCTGCATACCTTATTTACTGGGATATTATTTCTGTCCTCCTTATTCATGTGGTGGCATCTCGTTAATAAGGTAGAGGGCAGCGTCCGTCTGTCAGGCTTGAAGAAAATAGGCTATATCTTTGCCAATGGCATCTTAATTACACCGGCATGTGCCTTGATTATTTTTTCGAAGGTACCCATGTATGATACGTACGCAGACCCTGCTGTATGGGCAGAGGCATTGAAGCTTTGTGTGCCGGCTGGAACGCTGTCAGGCTTGAATTTAAGCGGTCCTGAAATGTTCATTTCTATGCCTGTATTAGAGGATCAGCAAACAGGCGGAGTAATCATGAAAATCATTCAGGAGATTGTTTATGGGATTATCCTGGCTACAACTTTCTTCACCTGGTTCAGAGAGGATACGAAAAAGAGCAATGATGCAACAGAGCAATATTTAGAGGCTAACCCTCATGTCAGACATTTGTAAGTTGTTTCAATATGATGAACATTTTTAATGTTCATTGAGAAATAGGTGAATATATTTTAAACTTAAGTAGTTAATAGAAATGCTAGAAACGAGGTTCAAGATTATGAGCAGTTCCATTCCTGTTTTGCCGACGATCAGCACTGCCTGTATTGTTATTAGTGCCATCTTAGTTGGCTTTGGTGTTTGGCAGATTAAAAAGAAAAATCGAGAAACACATGAAAAATTAATGTTTTGGGCTGCGGTCTTTGCAGTTGTGTTTTTTGTCATCTATGCAAGCAGAACAATCTTCATTGGAAACACAGCGTTTGGCGGACCAGACTCCCTGAAGATTTATTATACGATTTTCTTGATTATGCATATCACGTTTGCGACCATCGGAGCCGTGCTCGGCATTATGTCTTTGTATTACGGCTATAAGAAAAATTTCGTTAAGCATAGAACAATTGGACCGATAGCGAGTGCCATTTGGATACCAAATGCATTTGCAGGCGTGGCTGTATACTTGCTGCTCTATGTCATCTACAGCGGCGGGGAAACAACGAGCGTGTTCAAAGCCATTCTTGGGTTATAAATTTAGCATATGAAAAAAGGGCTGTCTCATAGTAATTAGAGACGGCCCTTTTTATTGAATATGCGGAGGTGTGACCATGAATGATCAGAGAACGGAGCATTTGGTGTTTATTCCATGCTCAATAGCAATGGCAAGGTCACTTTTGTTGCATGCAGAGGCTTTAAGGAAGAATGCTCCTGTCTATATTCCAGATTGTTTTCCTACCAGTCAGGCAAAGGCAACGCTGCCTTATGTAATTGAAGGACTTGAGCAGGAACGGGAACCATTGTCCTGGCTGTGGTTCGTGATAGATGTTGAGAAAAAAAGCCTAATAGGCGAGTTGATCCTTGGGAAGAAAAAGTCTGATGATACAACCGTTCAATTTACCTTTACCTTTGATACATTTGACCATGAAATCGCTTTTGGAGAGGAATGCGTCGATTGGCTGCTCTCTTTTTTGGCGAATAAGAAAATCATTTATGTAATCACTGAAATGAGGGAGGGGGCCTGTACGGCGCAATCGATGCTGGAGCAGAAGGGGTTTCATTGCTTTAATAAAAGTGGTTATATGCAGTTTATTAGAAAAATAAATGAAAAATAGCCTCCGGATACTAAGAACTATCCAAAGGCCTGCAGTCATTTATTCGAATACTTCAACGAATACATTGAGCTCAGCTTTAACAGCAGCCAAGGTTGTTTCGCATTGTTTCTGGAGTGATTCAGGGAAATACTCATTCTCACCATATTCGACACCATGAGGGTAATAATGTTTCCCAAGTACAGGCGTCAATAATTGAATAGTCGCACGGTGGGCGCCTACATCTCCTTCTACGGCATAGCCGAATACACGGAGATAATATGTACCATCCTTGATTTCGAACTTTTTATCATAGGATACACGTTCATAATCCCATTGTTCAGCACGAACAAGTCCATTTTCAAGCATCACCTCATCAAGACGATTGAGGTCAACTTGGTATTTTTCTAAACCGGTATTTTCAAATTTCATTTCTCCATTCCTCCTATCCTGTAAACGAGCCAAAAGATAAACAAGTTTTGGAAATTCTCATTTTTAATAATAGTATGAATTTGGCATAACTGCAAACAATTGTTTATATTTCTCTCTGTTTCGTCAGAAATAATATTCTTCCTTGTGTGTTTTTTTCTTTTTCATGACTGTTTAGCCATTCTTTCTTTAACTCGATGCCGTGTCCTAAGGTTAATGTGAACGGACTATCTTTTTTTTTCCTGTAGCTTTCAGAAGTGTAATCGTATATTTTAGATAGAAGATAATGTTATACTAATAGCGATATATAGTAATAAATGTTAGGAGGGCTACCTCTGAAAGCTCTTTTTAGAATATTGATTAGCTTGATTTTCATTTTGGCCGGAACCCTGTATTTCTCCATCCAGAAGGAGGAACCGGATGATCAGGCATTAATCGAGGATAATTCCGTTAACCAAGAGGACCAACAAGAAAAAAAGAAAGAATCGATAGAAAGTTTTACTGATGAAGATACCAATCCAAAGCAAGGACTTTCAACGTGGATAGGGAGGACGGGGGAAGATTTGATTGAGGATATAGGAGAGCCGGATCGTGTCGATTTATCTGCCTATGGGTATGAATGGTGGGTTTATAATGAATCACTCAGCAGCTATGTGCAATTCGGGGTAGATGAAGATAATAAGATTGTCACGCTTTTCAGTTCAGCAGAAGAAGTGAATCTCTACCCGTTTTATATAGGTCAGGAAGTGGATAGCCTTTATAAGAAGCTGAATATGAGCAGCTTTGTGGAGGTTGAATACAGCGGCACAACCTATCGCTTTGAATTATCTGAAGAAGACCTGCATTATCGTCCTCTTGTGAAATTAGGGGATATTTATGCACAGGTGTATTTGGATAAATTCTTGGGGGAAATATCCGGCGTTAGATATTTGGATAAAGAAACGCTCGTTCTTCACCGTCCATATGAATTGACCTATCGGGGCAAGCTGCACGAGGCACCTGAACCGAGTGAGAATGAGTGGAGGCAGATTGAGTCTGGCAGTGAAGCCCAAGTGCTGGATTTGACTAATATTATTCGTGTACGTGCGGGTCTGTCACCTTTAGATTCGGATAAAGGGGCCGCTGAAGTAGCCTATTTGCATAGTGAGGATATGATGGAAAATGATTATTTCTCTCATGAATCCTTAGATGGAAGTACATTAGCCGACCGGCTGAAGGATGGTGATGTCTCCTACACGACAGCTGGCGAAAATATAGCAGCCAACTATTCGGATGCTGTTGCTGCCGTTGAGGGATGGCTTAACAGCAAGGGGCATCGTGAAAATATCCTGAATAAGGATTATACGCAACTAGGCGTGGGTGTCTATCATAAATATTATACACAGAATTTTATCGGCATTCGTTGATGAATGAATAGAGCTTATAAGGGATTTCCTTGTAAGCTCTATTTTTAGTTATCGAGCAGGAACGAGCAGGGGAGATACACACATTGGCACATCACAACATATACTGTGGCATAGGCGAATGTCTTGTGATGAGGTGAGGGAAATGGATGACTCTAAGCTGCATCCTTCCGTGAGGGAATTCAAACAATTTTTAAAGGATAACCCCAAAATAGTCAAAGATGTGAGGCTTGGCAAAAAGACATGGCAGGATCTTTATGAGGACTGGTCCTTGCTTGGGGAAAAGGATGAGCGATGGACAGAATATATGGATGATGATGTCAAAGCGCCAAAAGCTGTTGAGGAGAGCCCGCCAAAAGGAGAGAAGGTTGAATTGATATCGCAGCTGTTTAGCCAGTTGAAGAATATGGACCCTGATCAAATACAAAAGCAAATATCGAATATCAGCCAAGCGCTAGGGGCCATTCAAGGTGTTATTTCCCAGTTTCAATCCTCTCCAGGGAAGAATGAGCAGCCTTCATCCGCACCGGTAAGCAAGAATCCATTCAGTTTTCGTCAAGACTAAAAGAAGGGGTGAGTACCTCTGAGGCAGGATGTGTATGAACAGATTCAAGGAAACGAGGATTTGCAGAATTTTTTGAGACAGCAGCCGATGTGGTATAAACGATTGTCCAGGAATCCTCAGGATTTAGCCGTCTTTGAAACGGAGGCAAAATATTTTTTTAAGAAATCTATCCCAGACCGAGTCTTGCAGCTGTCGAACAGCGTTCAAATGGCCTCCATGATGGTTTCAATGTTCCAGTCCATGTCTATGAACAGCGGTTCTTGAACCGCCTATCTCAGCAGTTGAAGGGAGGACATCCCTCGCTGCTTTTTTTTATTTGCCCGCTAATCTTTCTGCAAGTGGGACAGAGGCTGGAACGATATGTCAGGAAGATTCGCATCTGTCATAAATACATGTTAAAATAAGGCGGGAGGTGAGTATTTTATGCTTGCAACTATTGAAACCGTAGAAATAATGGATCATGCGGAAAGACTAGCACAGGAAATTATCCAGTCAGAGGTTGGACTTCATTACTTAGACAGCCTCAAGAAGATGAGACTGGATCAGGCTGCACAAGAAAAAATACGAACCTTCAATTCCATGAAGGATTCCTATGAAGAGGTTCAGCGTTTTGGAAGATATCATCCGGATTACAGAACGGTGACGAAGGCCATTCGCGAGGCAAAAAGAGAAATGGATTTACATCCATCCATTATAGAATATAAACAAGCTGAGAATCATTTGCAGCAATTGCTTGATGAGGTTAGTGTGCTGATCGGGCATTCTGTATCTCCGCATATTAAGGTGCCGACGGGCAATCCTTTCTTCGAGTCTTCCTGTGGAGGAGGCTGCGGAAGCGGCGGCAGCTGCGGCTGCTCATAACGTCTATCTTACGGCGGAAAAAGGCAATCCTGATTTTAGACAGGATTGCCTTTTTCTATGATGGGGGGAGAAGGCGGATGCAATCGATGCATCCATTTCCGCAGCAAAACATTTTCCGCTGCGGGACAAGAAATCGATGCTTGAAGACATAGAGGGATGCTTCATTGCGAACGAACTGGGTTTTAGAATGAAGCTGTTTCCCCTTCATGACCCTTCCTGCGCAAAGAGAGATTGTTCTTTCAAGCTCACTTCTGGATACTTGATCGTTCTTGGTGGTAATATATAGAAATGGAATGCCTGCGTAGGTCATTCGCTTTGCTTCTAAGATGGAAGCAGATTGTTCGAGACTGGTGAGAAAGCTGAGCCAAATGACGTCAAGGTCCATGATTGTCATCCTTTCCCCTAAACAATTTGTAAGTATTGATACCCATTTTAAACTTGTGGTACACTTAACATAAATGGCAGCTTAAAGGGGAATGAATATGTTTGTAGAAAGACAAAGCCTGGTAGTATGGCTGCATAGTTTAAAACAGGTGAAAACGCTGCGTAAAATTGGGAACCTCCATTATGTTTCGCGCAAATTAAAATATGCTGTATTATATGTAAATATGGACGATATTGAGGCAGTCTCGCAGAAATTATCCTCTTATTCGTTTGTCAAACGGGTGGATCTTTCGCAGAAGCCGTTCATTAAGACTGAGTTTGAAAGCAAGAAGCATGAAAAAGAGAAAGATGAATATAAGATAGGCATATAAAGAAACCGGACAAGTCTTGTCCGGTTCTTTTGTTATTGCAATGGCGGCAGGTAGCGGTTCATTCTTAAAATACCGATTAAGTATTGATAATAAAGCTCCCGGTCGGCAAATGTATCGGAATGGCGTACCTCCATATGTATAACGGTCTTGCTTTGCTCTTTGGCGGCCTGCTCAAATAACTCATATCGCTTGGTGAGTTTCCCTTCAAGCACGGGAATGCCTTCCCGGCAAATATATAAAGGAATGAAATCGCCAAAAGAGGATTTCTTCAGAATAAGCACAAAGGACATGCTTTTTTTGCCTGTAGAAGATACGGCCTCTAAGCATAAGAAGTAATTAGTCCTGTATGCATTTGACTTGGCGAGCTCGAGCAGCTCATACAGGTCTGAAAAGCCTTGTCCCAGCTCAATAAAACGTTGATTCATTATTAAACCTCCTCCTCGGATTCCTACACCAACAGTGTACCATAAAAAAAGCCCTGCGAATCGGAATTCGCAGGGTCCTTCTATATTCCTCCAAGCGTTGGAGGGCAGAAGGCAAAGGGAGAGGAGAAACCGGAGGAAGAACTTATGGGGAAACGTAAGTCTTCTCCGCGGTTGGCAACAACATCAGTTAGAGATGCTGTTACTAACAGTATGACCATAAAAATCAGGGCTATTCATGGATAGCGTAAATTTCCCCATCTGAATTGTGAAAGCGGGAAATTTTGTGGTAGGATATTTGAGAAGTTGAATATTGAAGAAATTTGGTGACAAAATCATGAGAGTCATTTCAGGTGTATGCAAAGGAAGGCCGTTAAAGGCTGTCCCAGGCATGACAACGAGACCTACGACAGATAAAGTGAAGGAATCATTATTTAATATTATAGGCCCTTACTTTGAAGGCGGAGAAGTGCTGGATTTATTCTCAGGCAGCGGTTCACTAGGTCTGGAAGCTTTGAGCAGAGGGATGGAGAAAGGGATCTTTGTAGAGAAAGACCCGAAAGCCCTGCAGGTAATCAAAGCCAATATCCAAGCCTGCCGAATGGAAGAGGAATCAGAGGTGCTTAGAAGCGATGCGCTCCGTTCTGTAAAGACGCTTGGTGCGAGGGGGATTCAATTCAGTTTGATTTTAATGGACCCTCCATACAAAGTGGCTAATACGATTCCGGCCATCCTGAACGAAATTGAGGAAAATCATCTATTAACGAAGGATGGATTGATTATATGTGAGCATGGTGAGGAGCTGGACCTGCCTGAGGAGGTCGGTGTTTTCGTTAAATACCGCCAAGAGAGGTACGGAATTACGGCTATTTCATTTTATCGACATCAGGATGAAGCATAGAAGAGAGAATGTTGCGGGGAGGGAAATAGGTTGAAAAAAATTGCGATATGTCCGGGGAGCTTTGATCCGATTACATACGGTCATTTGGATATCATTCAGCGAGGCGCAAAGATCTTTGATGAAGTCTATGTAGGAGTACTGCATAATTCGGCTAAAAAGTCGCTGTTTACTTTAGAAGAGAGAGTAAGGTTGATTGAAGAGGCGGCGGCACATATCCCCAATGTGAAAGTGGAAAGTTTTCAGGGATTGACGGTTGATTATGCTAAGAGCAAAAATGCATGTGCGATGATAAGGGGACTGAGGGCTGTAACGGATTTCGAATATGAAATGCAAATTACCTCCATGAATCGTGTATTAAATGAGGATGTCGAGACGTTCTTCATCATGACCAATAATCAGTACTCCTTCCTAAGCTCTTCTATCGTTAAAGAAGTAGCGAAATACGGCGGAGATATAACGGAGCTTGTGCCGGAGCCGGTACAACTAGCGCTGTCCAGGAAAATGCAGGCTTGACTTAATTAATAAAAGAAGGATTCCATTTGTACGGAATCCTTCTTTTATTTGAGGTGAGCCTGCCTGTGGGCATGCAGCAATAATAGACAATAAGCCAGCAGGGTGAGCAGGGTTATTAAAGGACCACTTTGGGCAAGGAAGCTAAGAATCTCTTCGGCCTTTCCATGGGAGGCTGCAAAGGTCTCCTCAACGTTGGAATTTTGACTTCGGTTTCTAAGACCCACGTAGATGGGGTTAAATAACAGCCAGGTTATTAAGCCGGATAAAAGGGTATGAAGCAGCCTTGCCAGGAAGAAAGGCTTAAAGCGGATGTCTGTTTCAGCGAGGATACTGGCCACCTGTGCCTGGATACTGAAGCCGCCAAAGGCCAACAGGGCGCTTGTAATGACAGCCTGCTGCATAAGTGTGACATTTTCGACCTGACTGGTGAGCTGGCTGCCCAGGGTGATTTCAAAAAGACCTGAGACAAAGGGAATACTTAACGTTTGCGGCAAGTCCAAAAAGACAAAAATACTTGAAAACAGGCTGGCAGCAAAAGCGGTGATATGTAAATGGAATAAAACTTTATTAATGACAGAGAAAATAATGATAAATCCACCGATCATTAAGAGCGTCTGGACAGAGGAATTAACGGCTTCTCCAAGAATTTTCCCAAAAGGGCGCTTATCATCCAAACGCGTACGATGCATGATTTTGAAGGCCTCTAAAATAGAAAAAGGCTTTTTGCTCCCTTCTTCTTCAAGCTGTTTCTTTTCCTCATTGCGGCCATAGAACCGCATCATCAGTCCAACGCCAATATTGCTGGCATAATGAGAGATCGCAAGTAGAATACCGAGCTCGGGATTAAGAAAAAAACCTACCGAAACAGCGCCAAAAATAAACAAGGGGTTAGAAGAGCTCGTGAAGGAAACTAAACGTTCCGCTTCTACCCTTGTCAGCTGACCATCCTGTCTGAGGCGTGCAGTTAGCTTGGCGCCGGAGGGGTTGCCTGAGGCAAGGCCCATAGCCCAGACGAAACCGCCGGCACCTGGTACCTTGAATAAAGGACGCATGAAGGGCTCGAGAAAAACCCCGAGGAATTTGACCACGCCAAAGGCAATCAGCATTTCTGATATGATGAGAAATGGCAATAAGGAAGGAAAGACAATTTCAAGCCAAATATCAAGACCGCGCACGGAAGCTTCAAAGGATTCCTCGGGCATGATAATAAGAGCAGAGGCCATTAAGACAGCGGCACCTGCCAGGGTGATGGATTTAAAAACCGATTTATTCAACATAGATCCCTTCCCTTATCTGGTTTAACCTTACTGAATGAGGT
This sequence comes from Bacillus sp. FJAT-27916, assembly GCF_001183965.1. Taxonomy (GTDB): domain Bacteria; phylum Bacillota; class Bacilli; order Bacillales; family Pradoshiaceae; genus Pradoshia. Next base: position 2,751,970 of record NZ_LFZV01000001.1, on the reverse strand, counting down.
GCTACAATAGATGATGAATATCCGTCTTTTATTGGCGGGAGTTTGTCCTCTATACTTGAAAATATGCTTATGCATCATGCTTTTAGAACTCAGGAAACTTACTTTAGGATGAAGGGAAGTCAGAATATGAGAAATCCTAAAATCGGCCTTGCGCTCGGTTCTGGAGGAGCACGAGGATTTGCGCATATAGGCCTGCTCAAAGAGCTGGACAAAGAGGGTATTCAGGTTGATTATATTGCCGGGAGCAGTATGGGCGCGCTGATGGGCTGCTTCTATGCCAGCGGAAGTGATTTGGAATTATTAGAGAAGGTGTCCCTCCAATTCAAACGGAAATATTTCCTTGATTGGACGGTTCCAAAGATGGGATTCGTGGCGGGAAAGAAAATAGAAGAATACATAAGGCTGTTCACGAAGAATAAAAGGATTGAAGATCTCTCCATTCCACTTGCAGTTATTGCGACTGATATTGAAAAAGGAGAGAAGGTGGTGTTCAGAGAAGGACCTGTTTATGAAGCTGTCCGAGCGAGCATCGCGGTTCCTGGAATCTTTGTGCCAAAACGAATTGGCGGCAGATTACTCGTTGACGGCGGAGTGGTTGATAGGGTCCCTGTATCGGTTGCACAGGAAATGGGGGCTGATATCGTCATTGCTTGTGATGTATCAAGCTCCTATGAAGAAACAGAGATACAATCGATTTATGATGTTATTATGAAAAGCTTGGATATTCTGCAAATGGAAGTGGTGAAGGCAAGGGGAATCAAGGCAGATGTAACACTTGACCCAGCGGTTAAAATGTATAATTCTATGGCATTCACCAATATCTCAGAGATTATTGAAGCTGGTGAGGAAGAGGCGAGGAGAAGAATGCCTGAAATTAGAGATGTGATACAGCAATGGAAGGAGCAAAAATGATTGAATAAGAAACGTCGGTTATTTTCGGGAAAGATTTGGATTATCCTTTTGGCAATGATCGTGTTGGCAGCATTTTATAAACTGCCTTATTATGTATCGGCACCAGGCTCAGCTGAAGTGATCAGCGATTATGTAGAAGTTGAGGATGGAAACAATTCAGATGGGGAATTCATGTTTACGACCGTTCGGATGGGCCGGGCTAATATCTATTCCTATCTATGGGCGAAAGTGGCAGATTATCATAAAATCTATAGGCTTAATGAGGTGCGTTCTGAGGAAGAGACGGATGAGGAATATGCTGTACGGCAATTAAAGATGATGGATGAAAGCCAAATCACGGCTATCCTGAACGCTTATAAGAAAGCCGGTTATGAAGCGAAGATCAGAACAAATGGTATTTACATATTGCATGTCGGAAAAGGGACTCCTGCTGAGGGGAGTCTAAAGGCAGGAGATCGAATTCTCGAGATAGACGGTAAAACGATTGCTTCACAGCAATTCTTTGTTGATTACGTATCAGGGAAAGAAGCCGGTGATGAAGTTAAGGTGAAGGTAGAGCGTGAGGATGAAACGATGGAGAAAACTCTTACTCTTGAGCGATTAAAGGAAACGGGCAAGATTGGAATGGGGATATCGCTCGTTGAGGATAGAAGTGTTGAAGCGGATCCAGAGGTGAAATTCAATACAGAAACAATTGGAGGTCCCTCTGCTGGTCTCATGTTCAGCCTTGAGATCTACAACCAATTAACGGATGAGGATTATACAGACGGCAAAAAAATCGCCGGTACAGGAACCATTTCGGAGGATGGGAAAGTAGGGCCAATCGGAGGCATCGACCAGAAAATAGTTGCAGCAGATGAGGAGGGAGCAGAAATTTTCTTTGCGCCAAATGAAGAGGGGGCGGAGGATTCTGATTATCAAACAGCCCTTAAAACAGCCAAGGACATTGACTCAGATATGGTCATCGTTCCTGTTGATACATTTGATGATGCTATTACCTATCTTGAACAACTGAAATAAACAGAGGCAATGGGTGTGTAGTGCACCTCATTGCCTTTTTGTTTTCTTAAGACAGCATAACAGGCGGCTGATATTCCCTTTTTTGCACCTGCTGCCACAGCTGGGGAGGAAGAATGGAGGCATGAACATTAGCTGCACGCTGTTCAATAGCTAAGACAGGATCGTTGGAAGCAGCTGGGCGGGTGAGGAATAAATGCCCTTTCTCTTTCTTTAGTGACTGCATATATTCTCTGCCTTTTGGGGAAAAGCCGAGAACTCGGATGTAGCTTGGTTTAAGCTCCGTTGGCACTTCCTCCTTTGTGAGATTCATGAGCAGGTAGGTGAGGAGGCGCTGCAGCCTTGTCCATGTATACCTTTTCGTCTTTATCTTATTCATAAATTCAAGGAAGGTTGTTGAAGTCTGGGCTGCACTCACCAATCGGTTTTCAAGCCCCTCCTTCATTTCGTATATTTCCTTGAGGGCAGAGGGCGGGGTTGTTAGGAGCTTCAGCTTTACGAATGGCCAATACTGATCCCATGTGTGCCATATTTTCATTTCTTGCTCATACTCGCAAAGAACTTTAAATGAAGAATCTGGCATGTACTGCGCCACATCCACTAATCTTCCGTTTGCGGTTAATTCTTTTCTTATGGCTGTCGCACTTGCAATGGCATCCTTCGGCAGCGAGGGGTCGTGATAACCGGCTCCTGTTCGTTGAATGGTCGTCGGCTTAATGGATAGATGATTCTTTAATACAGCTGATACGTAATGAAAGCCCAGGATATTATTTGGCTGGTCCAAGGTCAGCATATCGGGGTGACTTTTTTTTAGTTCTCCATATGAGAGGGCCATTGCTTTTGGGTAACTATATCCCTCAGCCATGAATCGTTTTGCATGATCATCAATAAAATGAGCATTTTTCTCTAATAATGTATATGTATTGATAAAAGGCTCAATTGTACCTTGTTCACTGCCGAAGCATACCCATTCGCATTGGAGCTCCTCGAGCAGAAGGACAGCTGCTTCAGAGAAATATTCTGCTTTTTGGACAGCGTGGACGAAAGGCAGCTCGACAATTAGGTCTACCCCCGCCAGCAAGGCCATTTTAGCTCTTGCCCATTTATTAACAATGGCGGGCTCGCCTCTTTGGAGGAAATTACCGCTCATGACACCTATCGCCAGGTCGGCTTTCGTATGTTTGAGGGATTGGGCAAGATGATAAAGATGCCCATTATGAAACGGATTGTATTCAACGACAAGTCCTGCTGCTTTCAAAATAATGTACCTCCTTACAAGTTCTTTGTGTCTTAATAGTATATGACGAGAAACACTGGGTGCAAACGGTCAGACTGATCGGGGAAAATCCCTTGTTTTCAAAACGCTCAGATTCGGGTAAAATAACAAGACAAGCGCTTAAAATATGGATAAGGGTATCACTTATGGCTGTAAAGAAAAAACATTGACAAATGAGTTTACCAAAGCTATAATTACCTTTGTTGCCTTAGAGGTGATAGGATTTGAAATGGACAATTCCACAACTGCAAAAATTCCGCGATAATGGATTTACAATTGATGAAACGGCTGATATGTCGGAGTTAATGAAAATTGACCCGCAAATACGCCGCATTTCACCAATACGAGTATTTGGCAAAGCTGATCTTGGCTCTAACCGAGTAACTTTTCATTTGAAAATATCAGGTACATTAACATTGCCTTGCTCAAGAACTTTGGTTGACGTTCCATTCCCAATCGATGTACAGACAACAGAAACATATTTGTATAACCGATTGGACGGCATGGAGGATGAAGACGGGGAGTTCCATTTAGCAGAAGGTGATGTAGTGGATTTGACGCCGGTCATTCAAGAGATTATCCTTACAGAGATTCCAATGCAGATTTTCTGTGATTCAGATAATCCTGTGAACGGAGCTCCGCAATCAGGTGATGATTGGGAAGTAATCTCTGAAGATCAGCAGGTCAAAAAGGTGGATCCAAGACTTGCAAAGCTAGCCCAGCTTTTTGACAACCATGATCATGACAAAGACAAATGAAAGACTACATACAGTCTTCCATAGAACCATCGTTTTTTAAGGAGGTGTAAAACATGGCTGTACCTTTTAGAAGAACTTCTAAAACTAGAAAGAGATTGCGTCGTACGCATTTCAAACTTCAAGTCCCTGGTATGGTTGAATGCCCAAACTGCGGTGAAATGAAATTGGCTCACCGTATCTGTAAAGCATGTGGAACATACAAAGGAAAAGAAGTTGTAAATAAATAATCAACTCAGGAAAACACAGGGAGACCTGTGTTTTTTTTGTTGTTATGGATAGGGAAAGCATGGATTTGACAAAAGGGGGAGATTGTTCTGAGTGCAGTTGAAATTGAGCGTTTAGATGGATGTTTAGTGGCGGTTTTGAACAGGCCGGAGGTACGCAATGCCGTTAATTTCGAAATGATGGACCAACTGGCTGCTGCCATTCAGCTTGCTTCGGAGGATGAAGGAGTTAAAGCCTTTGTTTTAACCGGAGCGGGCGAGGATGCCTTTTGCTCGGGAGGAGACTTGCGTGAATTTCATCAGCTGCATACCTTCCAGGATGCCCATAGAATGCTCTTCAAGATGTCTAATGTGTTAAGGCAGCTGGCTTTCCTGCCGAAGCCATCCTTTTGTTTCGTGAATGGAGCAGCAGTCGGCGGAGGTCTGGAGCTAGCGACTGCATGTGATTTTCGATTTGTCAAAAAGGGGGCCCGACTTGGGTTTATTCAGGTTCGCCAGGCGATTACCACAGGCTGGGGAGGAGGGAGTCTGCTGCTTGAGAAGCTTGATTCCCAAAGAGCGCTTGATTGGCTCATGAGCGGCCGGATTATTTCGGTCGAGGAAGGGGTTGAATCTCGTTTTATCCTCTCCTCTATGGACACGATGGAAAAGGATGACATGATGAACAAGCTTGAGCCATATATGCAGCATGAAGGAACAGCCGTGATGGCATACAAAGAAATGCTTATCCGCAAATGGAGAGAAACCGGTCTTGCTGAGAGAATGGAGCAGGAGGTGGAGCGGTGTGCCCTTTTATGGGAAAAACCTGCCCACTTAGAGGCGGTCAATCGTTTTATATCCAAATAAGAAATCCTTATTTGGTAGAATCTTTCTTCATTCTATCTATCCTACCAACCGCATAAGCATGAATATATAACCATGCAAGGGATGGGAGGAGAATAGATGTCAGGGTCGAGGCAGGATGGCTGGACAGAAGATGAAGATGCCTATTTGGCAGAAGTGGTGCTAAGACATATCAAGGAAGGGAGCACGCAGCTTAAAGCATTCGAAGAAGTGGGCAAGGGAGTATCAAGAACCGCAGCTGCTTGCGGATTCAGATGGAATTCATTTGTCAGAAAGCAGTTCAAGAGTGAGATTGAAGAAGCTAAGAAAATTCGCAAGGGCATGAAGACGCCGGCTTCGGTGGATGACAGCGTTGGTGTTCCTTTGGCTATGCCAGAAGGGCGGACGGCAGAAGCTGAGGCGGCTGAAGAAAGAAGAGACCTAACGCTTCAGGAGGTTATTGCTTATTTAGCCGAGCTGGCAGGGATGCTGGAACAGTATTCGGTTGAATCCTATAAAGAGCTGCAAAAGGCCCATGAACTGCTGAAAAGGCATGCTGATGTATTAATGGAGGAAAAGAAAAGGCTTGAGGAGCGTTATGCGTTGATTGAATCAGAGTATTACGGACTATTGGAAGTGCTTGAGAAGGCTAGAAGATTCTCTGCGGGGAAATAGTAGAAAAAGAGCACATGCTGATGATGTGCTCTTTTTAGCGGTTTGTTCTTGATTTATCCGTTATTTTTATTTTTCAAGCAGATTGATTCCTTCTGGGCGCCAGATGAGTGGATTCTCTCCAAGGTCTCTCTCTACATCATATGAGACGGATTCAAACCCTTGCTTTTCCCAGAAGGTTCTTGAGTGAACCCTTGGATTTGTCTTGATTGGAAGACCGAAAGATTTGGCGAAATCAACAAGCAAGGTCCCGTACCCCTTGCCCTGGTAATCTGGCAGTACTTCGAGCTTCCAAATTTCATAGTAATCATGCGGGGGATTGAAATATTTATCAAAGCGTGATTCGATTTTGTAAAGGCTCATGCGTGCCACTAGTTTGTCTCCGTAATAGATGCCATAGAAAGGTGACTCACTGTCATCCTCGATAAGGTTTGCCTGCAAGTCTTCAAGCATGGATAATTCCTGCAGTCCGTATTCCTTGAATTTCTTGAATTCCTCTAATGTACGATAATTTACCAGTAATCTCTCAACATTTACACTCATCCCATGTCCTCCCCTTGTTTGTATCTCACCCTTATGCTTCCATTATATATAAAATGAAGGAAAATTCATATTGTTTAGTCAAGGGGGGCATTTCAGCTATGAACGTTGATTGGCTATCTTTCCATGATACAAAGGTTTTGTTACAATTATGACAAAAGGGCTGATGGAGGTATATATGAGGATCGGAATTATTGGCGGAGGTTCCATCGGCTTACTCTTGGCAGGGAGATTGGGCAGGGGACATAAGGTTACCGTGTTCACGCGTACGGAGAGTCAAGCTGATGCAATAAATTGTGCCGGAGGAATTAACATTAAAGGCATTCATCCAGTCTTCACTGAGTGCAAGGCAGAGACCCTTTCTCCATCGAGTACGGTTGGTGATCAAGAGCTTCTGATTGTTACAGTGAAGCAAGGAGCGATTGAGGCGGTTCTGCCTTCCATTCATCATCTGAAATCTCCGATTGTTTTCTTGCAAAATGGGATGAGCCATTTAAAGAAATTAGATAGCTTACATAGTGCCTCTGTCTATGTTGGGATTACGGAGCATGGGGCCCTCCGCAATCATGAGACAGAGACCATTCATACAGGCTTAGGTTCCGTACGAATAGGTTTATATAAAGGAGAAAGAAGGGATGATATCTTTGATGCCATTCATCATGAATTCCCTATCGAGATCGTCTCCGATATTTACCCGAGATTAATAGAAAAGCTTGTTGTTAATGCTTGCATTAATCCGTTGACAGCTGTCCTTGGTGTGAAGAATGGCGAATTAATCACTAATTCATATTTCCGGCGATTGCTGTGTGAGATATGCAAGGAGGTGTGCCGCGGTCTCGGTATTGAGGAAGGGGAGCATCGTGATTATCAGGAAAAGGTCCTCCTTATATGTGAGCGAACAGCTGACAATAAATCATCCATGCTTCGTGATATGGAGCTGCAAAGAAAAACAGAGATCGAGTCCATTCTTGGCTTTTGCCTGGAGGAAGCGGAAAAACGCAAGGAAAAGGTGGGTATGGTCTCTTCTTTATATATGATGGTAAAAGGACTGGAAGAAAGCGGGGGGAAGTGAATGGGAAACTTGGTTGCGGGTCTGATTGCTGTATGTGTGATTGTACCGGCATTCGTTTATATAATTGTATACACCATTGCGAAATCGGCATACGGAAATAACAGAAGAGCAGCAAAGCTTTCGGTTGATGTGACAACATTCTTTCTTATATTGGCCGTGCATTTTGCCGTACAGGCAATGCTTGGAGAATCGTATATTTGGCTGATATTCATAATTCTTGCCTTGACAGCATCCGTTGTCTTGATTGTGCAATACAAAAAGAAGGACGAGGTCGACCTCCCCCGGTTTGTGAAAGGATTTTGGAGGATGACGTTTTTGTTGTTTGCAGCAGCCTACTTCATCCTTTGTCTGGCTGGGATAGCCGGAAGAGTGATAAAAGCGTTTATATAAATTAATCAGCGAAAAATGATGGATGGATTCTTTCAATATGAGTCCATTCTTCTTTATTTTATGAAGCATGTGATTTCATGGTTTTATAGGTAAATGCTATACTGAATGATAATATGAAATTGTGTAAAAGGAGACAACCTTGATGGATTACATAAAAATGAATCTGCCGGCGTTAAATCGCTTTGCCACAGATTATATGAATGGCAAATTGAAGAAGGGAGACTTCTTTCAATACGATTGGCGGATGGAGAGTGACGTTGCCAAGCGAGCAGAATGGCTTGATTCAAAATCGTTTCCGCGCGAGGAAGCAGCCTCCTATATAGAATCGTATATGGAGAGATTTGGAATATCAGAACGTTCCAAGATGAATATTGATGCTTTGCGTAAAGATGCCCTGGTTGTCATTGGGGGGCAGCAGGCAGGTCTTTTGACTGGACCGCTCTATTCCATCCATAAGGTCATCTCAATTATTAAATTAGCGAAGGAGCAAAGCGCTAAATTAAAGAAAACGGTTATTCCTGTGTTCTGGATTGCTGGTGAAGACCATGATTACAACGAGGTCAATCATGTATACGTAGATACAGAAAGCACCATGCAGAAGCTGACATATCCAGGCCCGCCAACTGGGAAAAGGATGGTATCCGATATTAAGCTTGAAAAAGAAACAGCAATGGAATGGGCAGAGGCTGTATTTGCTGAGCTTGGTGAAACAGACCGGACTTACATGCTAATGGATTGGGTGGAGGATGTCATCAGCCGCTCAGAAACCTTCACTGATTTCTTTGCCTTCTTAATCAATGATTTGTTTCATGATACGGGTCTTCTGCTGGTTGATTCCGGTGATCCAAGGTTTAGAAGGCTTGCGGCTCCTTATTACCATCAGATTGCCTTTGAAGGAAGCGGGATAAGCAGTGAAGTGCTCAAGCAGCAAGCAAGCCTTAGAGAGTCTGGCTATAAACCAATCATTGAGATTGATGATGCATGCTGCAACCTTTTCTATTATGAGCCGTCTACACAAAATCGAATCTTGCTGGAGAGAAAGCCTGGAACAGATGAGTTTGTCGGAAAAGGGGCCAATATTGCCTTTACGGAAGCGGAATTAGACCGCCTTCTCTCCAAAACGCCAGAGAACTTCAGTACAAATGTTGTGACAAGACCATTGCTGCAGGAGAAAATATTCCCTGTGTTAGGCTTTATCGGCGGTCCAGGTGAGATTGCCTACTGGAGTGAAATTATGCCGGTCTTTCAAATGCTCGGTGAACAGATGCCGCCGATCTGGCCTCGTTTATCCTTCACGCTCCTTGAAGGTGCGATTGATCGATTGCTGAAGGAATTGAACTTATCCCTAGAGAATGTGCTCGTCAATGGCTGTTCTGGTGAAAAGGAGGCGTATCTGGAGGAGCTTCGCAAAAATGTACCAAATACATATGCTGCGATAATAAAAACGTTGGAAAGTGATCATTTAAAATGGCAGGAGGAAACCGCTCCACTTGATGCCGGCTTAGAACCTCTATTCGAAAAAAACCGTCAGATTCTCGTGAACCAACTGCTGTTTATGCAGAAAAAGGTAGAAGAACATCTGGCTAGGAAGAATGCTGATACAATAGGTAAATATAACCGTGTCGAAAACAGCTTGCATCCACAAGGGGGCTTGCAGGAACGGATTTGGAATCCGTTTTATTTCCTTAACCATTACGGTTCTTCATGGATTGAGGCACTTCTTCAGGAAGATTTGGCCTTTGATGGTTCCCATTATGTCATTTATTTATAGATAGGACTTAGGACCTTCTTTTTCAAGAAGGTCTTTTTTTGTGGCTTCAATTGAAGTGGCAGAGAAAATGTGAACTCTAGGTTTACTTTGCACACTTAGATGGTAAATTGTGTGTGTATTAGCAATGAATAACTAGTTTAAATTGAATATTTAGATACTTTACCCGGATACCAAAGTTTTTTTGGTGAAATGGTGGTGAAAAGTGGGGGGATGTGGTACATTAAGGTGGAGAAGTGGGGTGAAGGACATGTTTTTGGGTGAATACCATCATTCTATTGATAATAAGGGACGCATCATTATCCCCTCTAAATTCCGTGAGACTTTAGGGGAGACGTTTGTGCTTACACGCGGCCTTGATCAATGTTTGTTCGGGTATCCCATGAATGAATGGTCCGAGCTTGAAGAGAAGCTGAAAGGTCTCCCGCTTACGAAGAAGGATGCGAGGGCATTCACCCGTTTCTTCTTTTCCGGTGCAACGGAATGTGAGCTTGATAAGCAAGGGCGAGTGAATATCCCAAGTTCGCTTTTAAACTATGGAAAATTGGAAAAAGAATGCGTTGTTTTAGGTGTATCAAACCGTATAGAAATTTGGAGCAAGTCCATTTGGGAAGAGTATTTCGCTGAGTCAGAGGATTCTTTCTCAGAGATTGCTGAAAACATGATTGGTTTTGATATTTAATGCGCATACTTCCTTTCAGGAAGGTGAAGAAAGAAATGTTTAATCATACTACTGTACTGTTACATGAAGCTGTCGATGGACTAAATATAAAGCCTGACGGAATCTATGTGGATTGCACGCTTGGCGGGGCAGGGCATAGTGAACTGATAGCGAAAGCTTTATCTGAAAAGGGCAGGTTAATTGCTTTTGATCAAGATATTACAGCACTCGAAAATGCCAAGCAGAAGCTTGGAGCCTATATGGATCGGGTTACCTTGGTGAACAGCAATTTTGTCCACTTCGATGAAAGACTGAAAGAGCTGGGCATTGAGAAGATTGATGGAATCCTCTATGACCTTGGTGTTTCATCTCCACAGTTTGATACGCCAGAAAGAGGATTTAGTTATAATTATGACGCTCCTCTTGATATGAGGATGGACCAATCAGCTCCGCTAAGTGCCTATCACGTTGTCAATGAGTGGTCTTATGAAGAATTAGTCAAGGTGTTCTTTAAATATGGAGAAGAGAAGTTCTCCAAGCAAATTGCGAGGAAGATTGAGCAGGCGAGAGAAAACAAGCCGATTGAAACAACATTTGAGCTAGTGGAACTCATTAAAGAAGGAATTCCGGCTCCAGCCCGCCGAAAAGGCGGACATCCTGCCAAACGTATATTCCAGGCAATCCGCATAGCGGTCAATGATGAACTAAGAGTATTTGAGGTTTCTTTAGAAAAGGCCCTTCCTATGCTGAATAAAGGCGGAAGAATTTCTGTAATTACCTTCCATTCACTCGAAGACCGGATTTGTAAGAGCTTCTTTAAGGAAAAGTCTGAATTGCCGCCAATGCCGCACGGCTTGCCGGTTATCCCGAAAGAATTTGAGCCAGAGCTTAAATTAATTACGAGAAAGCCGATTATACCGAGTGAGGAAGAATTGGCCGTTAATAACCGTGCCAGGTCTGCCAAGCTCAGAGTAGCTGAAAAGATTAAATAGAACAGATTTTATTAGGAGGGGATAAACATGAGCAGTTTAGCGAGAAAACTTCAACAGGAACAAAATAAACGCACCGAAGTCAAGACGAAGAAAGTGATCATACCTAATGGAATTACATTAGGAGAGAAGGTTCTGTACATAAGCTTTGCTTTGTTTATCGCTTTCTTTGCTGTCAAAATCATCTCAACACAGGCTGATATTTATGCCGTTAACCGCGACATCGTGTCTGTTGAATCGAAAATAGAGAATCAAACGAAAGAGAATAAAGATTTAACCGACCAAGTCAGTGAATTGAAAACGTATGATCGAATTTGGGAAAAGGCCAAAAAGCTTGGGCTTACTCTGAAAGATCAAAATGTTAAGGTCGTGGAAGATTGATGAACAATAAAAAGAGCCGGAACAAAGGGGCAGCCTTCTTATTCATGATATTTGGGCTGTTTTTTTGTGTAGTATTTGTACGATTCCTGATCATCCAATATACCGGGGTTGCCGGCGGGGAGGAATTGGCTGCAAAGGCGCAGGATAAGTATCAGGTTAGCAGAACCCTGACTGCACAGCGGGGGTCGATTGTAGATACAAACGGAGAGGTACTCGCACGTGATACCTCTTCATATAAATTAATCGCCATCCTGGATGATTCCATGACAGAGGATGAGGATAATCCTCAGCATGTGGTTGATAAAGAGGAAACGGCGAGAGTCCTTGCGGAACATATTGATATGGATGAAAGTGAGATTCTTGCTAAACTTCAAAAGAAGAATGTTTACCAAACAGAATTTGGCTCTGCAGGCCGCGACCTGTCCCATCAGACAAAGCTGGCTATAGAAGAACTGGAGCTTCCGGGAATCACCTTTATTAAAGATTCGAAAAGATTTTACCCAAATGGGATCTTTGCCTCTCATGTAATCGGATTTGTGGAAGAAAATGAGGATACAGGCAAGGTGACTGGAGCGCTTGGTGTCGAAAAGATGCTTGATAAATACTTGCAGGAAGAGGATGGATCTATTACCTTCCAAGGGGATTTATGGCGTAATATTCTGCCGAATAAGCAAACGGAGGTTGTGGAGCCATCAGATGGGGCTACTATTCAATTGACGTTGGACAGCAAGATTCAAATTTTCCTAGAGGACGCGATGTCTCAGGTCAATGAGGAATACAGCCCTGCGAAGATGATTGGAATCGTGGCAGATCCGGACACAGGAAAGATACTTGCCATGTCCCAGCGTCCAACCTATGATTTAAATACAAGGCAAGGTCTTGAAAACACATGGCAGAACCTTGCGGTAGAAGAATCCTATGAGCCTGGTTCAACAATGAAGGTATTCACGCTTGCAACCGCGATTGAAGAAGGGGTCTGGAATGCAAATGAAACCTATCAATCAGGCACCTATAAAATTGACAAATCGACGACAATTGGCGACCACAATGGAAAAAGAGGCTGGGGTGCCATTACGTATTTAGAAGGTGTGCAGCGCTCCTCTAATGTAGCCTTTGCAAAACTGGCCGTCGAGAAAATTGGGTCAGATACCTTACTTGAATATTTGGAGGAATTCGGGTTTGGCAAGAAAACCGGAATTGATCTTCCGGCTGAAACAACAGGGGCGTTCGCCTATAAATGGGAGTCAGAGAAAGTGACGACTGCCTATGGACAAGGTACAACCGTTACCCCTATTCAGTTGATTCAGGCAGCGACAGCCATTGCTAATGACGGTAAAATGATGAAGCCGTATGTCGTAGAGAAAATCACGAATGCAGCGACAGGGAAAACCATTAAGGAAACGAAGCCGACTGTGGTGGCCAAGCCTGTATCAAGCGAAACAGCCGGTGAGGTAAGAAACATTTTAGAGACGGTTGTCACCTCAGAAAAAGGAACAGGTAAACCCTATAAGATTGATGGATATGATGTTATCGGCAAAACAGGTACAGCCTCTATTTATTCAAGTGAAAAAGGCAGTTATTTGACAGGTCAGAATAACTATATATTCTCATTCCTGGGAATGGCACCTAAGGATGACCCGGAAGTGATTGTCTATATTGCTGTACAGCAGCCGCAGCTGAAGCCGAATGAATCAGGCTCGGCGCCTGTTTCAAAGGTATTCAATAGTGTCATGGAAAATACATTGAAGTATTTAAATATCGAATCAGAGGAAACGGATACGAAAACATCCGTTGAGATACCTGATGTAACAGGAACAAATAAAGAGCTTGCCAAGACACAGGTAGAAAAAGCAGGTTTGACCCCGGTAGTCATTGGCAGCGGGACGAGAATTAAGGAGCAGTCGCCGAGCGGTACATCGGTTATAGAAGGAGAGAAAGTTCTCCTGTTGACTGATGGTGAGCTGACCATGCCGGACTTTACGGGCTGGTCAGTAAGGGATGTCATGAAAGCAGCCTCTCTAATGGGGGTTGATTTAAATACATCCGGATCGGGATATGCTTCAAGCCAAAAGCCGAAAGCAGGCACGGCTCTGAAATCAAACCAATCAATCGTTGTGCAATTTGAAGATCCGGAAACCATTTTTGAGAAATCAAAAGCAAAAGCGGATGATGAAGAAGTAGAAGAGGAAGGCGGATGATGAGTCCGCCGCTAAATCTGAAATAGAAGCAATCCGTAAGAGTAATAGGTTAATTAGGAATCCAGCTGATGCAAAGGAGCAACAGCTGGATTCTTTTTTTTGCTTTAGATGGGTGTGCAAAAGGGATTTCGGTTCAGTTCTATTTCTGTTCGTACAAGCATAAAGTGGAATGTGCTTGTATTGGAGGGATAAATAGTGAGGGCTTCAAATCATACGGTTCGCAAACGATTGATTGCGGCTTTGTTAATTGGGTTAGGCGTCTTCTTAGTCATTGACCTGCGGCTTGGATATGTACAGATTTATATGGGGAATTACTTGACGGACCTCGCAAAGGATTCGTGGAGTCGTAACATCCCGTTTGAGCCGAAAAGAGGAGAAATTAAGGACCGAAACGGTGTGGTGTATGCGACGAATAAATCGGCCCCGACCGTATGGGTAGTGCCGAGGCAGGTAAAGGATCCGGCAGAAACAGCTAAGCAGCTTGCAGCCGTGTTGAATATGCAGACGGAAAAGGCGTATAAGTTAATCACTACGAACACCTCAATCGTCAAGATTCCTGAAGGAAGGAAAATCAGTCATGGCAAAGCGAAGGCTGTTCGCAACCTGGACCTCTCTGGTGTATATATTGCCGAGGATTCGATTCGCTATTATCCGAAAGGCTCGGCGCTTGCCCATGTTCTCGGATTTGCCGGAATCGATAATCAGGGGCTTATGGGCCTTGAGCTTGCCTATGAAGATGAATTAAAGGGGAACAAAGGGTATGTGAAATTTTATGCGGATGCTAAGGGCAAGCGGATGGAGAATATGGCGGATGACTATAAATCTCCGCTGAACGGGTATGACTTAACCCTGACGGTGGACAACCGCATCCAAACCATTATTGAAAGAGAGATGGATATTGCTCAGGAAACCTATAACCCTGATGGAATTGTCGGTGTTGCCGTCAACCCGAACACAGGAGAGATTCTGGCCATGTCCAGCAGGCCGACGTTTGACCCGGCTAATTTCCGCAATGTCGCACCGGAAATTTACAATCGGAACCTGCCTGTCTGGAGTACGTATGAGCCTGGTTCAACCTTTAAGATCATTACGCTTGCTGCTGCGCTTGAAGAGAAGAAGGTGGACCTTCAAAATGACCGATTCTATGATGGTGGATATGTCAAGGTAGGCGGAGCCAATCTTAGGTGCTGGAAAAGGGGCGGACATGGTTCAGAGAGTTTTCTAGAGGTAGTTCAGAATTCATGCAACCCTGGTTTTGTTGAGCTTGGGGAGAGACTTGGAAAAGATAAGCTTTTTAATTATATACATGATTTCGGATTTGGGGAGAAAACGGGAATTGACTTACAAGGGGAGGGAAAAGGGATTCTCTTTAATGTGGACAGGGTCGGTCCAGTTGAGCAGGCAACGACGGCATTTGGCCAAGGTGTCTCTGTAACACCAATTCAGCAGGTGATGGCTGTATCGGCTGCCGTGAACGGCGGGACATTATATACTCCCTATATCGCAAAGGAAATAAAGGATCCCGCGACAGGAGAAACCATCATGAAAAAGAGTCCGAAGGCGAAAAGGCAGGTTATTTCAAAGGAGACATCGAAGGAAATAAGGAGAGCTCTTGAGACGGTTGTGGCAAAGGGGTCCGGGAAGGGTGCATTTGTGGATGGCTATCGTGTGGGCGGTAAGACAGGGACTGCCCAGAAAGCACAAAACGGCCGCTATCTAGAAAACAATTTCATCGTTTCCTTTATCGGCTTCGCTCCAGCAGATGATCCTCAAATTGTTGTCTACATTGCAATCGATAATCCAAAAGGGACCGTACAATTCGGCGGTGTCGTTGCCGCGCCGATTGTAGGCAGAATCATGAAGGATAGCTTGCCGGCCCTTGGCATCAAGCCGAGGAAAGATCAGGTGGAAAAGGAAAAAACATATCTTGATCCCGTGGAGGAGGAGGTACCTGATTTAGTCGGGCTGACATTAAGGGATCTAAGTGAGCAATATTCAAGGTTTAAAATCGTCACTTCCGGCAAGGGGAGCCGGATAGTCCAGCAGTCGCCAAAACCAGGTGTTAAGTTAAAGGAGGGTTCAACCATCCGCATTTATCTGGATGAGGATGAGTGACAGAGATTCTGAGCTTTGGCGGCTGATTTTATCGGCCGCCATTTTTTTCTGCACGGCAAGCTGTCAATTTTTTAAAGCTTGAATATATACTTTCTTATTTCTAATAGCATTAAATTACGATACAATAAGGAAGATTGCTTTAAAAAGAAAGGAACCTGTTTTATGAGACTCGATGATTTAATCAGTATAATACCGTTTAAGCAGAAACAGGGTGAAGGGAACCCCCTCCTGTCATCTGTTGAAAATGATCACCGTAAAGTGAAAGAAGGCAGCTTGTTCATCTGTATTAAAGGGTATACCGTTGATGGGCATGACCTGGCACCCGATGCCGTTAAGAATGGGGCCGCAGCGATCATTTCCGAGAAGCCGCTGAATGTGGATGTTCCCGTTGTGATTGTAAAGAATACGTCTAAGGTTATGGCGCAAGTAGCGGATCAGTTTTACGGGCATCCTACACAAAAGCTAACCTTAATAGGGATTACCGGTACGAATGGCAAAACAACAATCAGTCATCTTATTGAGAAGCTGTTCAACGATAAGAACCAAACGACCGGGTTAATTGGAACCATGTATACAAAGATAGGTAAAGAAATTTTTGAAACAAAAAATACAACTCCTGATAGTCTTACACTCCAAAAGACCTTCCATCAGATGGTGGAAGCAAGTGTCGAGACAGCGGTCATGGAGGTCTCCTCTCATGCCCTTGATATGGGCCGTGTCTTTGGGTGTGATTATGATATCGCTGTATTTTCAAATCTGACCCAGGATCATTTGGATTACCATGGGACGATGGAGAACTACCAGTATGCGAAAGGCCTCCTCTTCTCTCGTTTAGGTAATACCTATACAGACGGAAAACCGAAATACGCCATATTGAATGCCGATGATCAGGCATCCCTTATGTATGAAAAGGCAACTTCTGCGAATGTCGTTACATATGGGATTCACCAAGCAGCAGATATTAAAGCGGAGAATATCCAGATTACCGCTCAAGGGTCGTCCTTTAAGCTAATAACGCCTAATGAGAGCGTAGAGGTCACTCTGCCGCTGGTTGGGAAATTTAATATTTATAACTGTCTTGCAGCCATTGCTGTCGGATTAGTATCGAATATACCGCTTCATGAGATTATTCAGTCTCTCAAGGAAATCAAGGGTGTTTCAGGAAGATTTGAAAGAGTATACGGCGGACAGGATTTCACCGTGCTCGTTGATTATTCCCATACACCAGACAGTCTTGAGAATGCCTTGAAAACCATTAATGAATTTGCAGAGAATAAGGTCTTTGCCATTGTTGGATGCGGGGGAGACAGAGATAAGACGAAGCGCCCTCTCATGGCTCAAGTGGCCTGTGAATATAGCACGAACCCAATCTTTACATCTGATAATCCGCGCAGCGAAGACCCAGAGGCCATTCTTGATGATATGACAGATGGCGTGCCCGGCATGAGCTACGAGAGAATTACTGACCGGAAGGAAGCCATTTATGAAGCAATCCGGCAGGCTCAGCCAAAGGATGTCATCTTGATTGCCGGCAAAGGGCATGAGGATTATCAAATTATCGGCAAGGAAGTCATCCACTTTGATGACAGAGAGGTCGCGATGGAAGCGATCCAAGAAAAATTGAATAGTCAGCAGAAAGAAGAGAGGGTTTAAGACAATGCTTGAACAAGTTTTATTTTTTACGATACTCGTATCATTTTTAATTACGGTTCTGCTCTCTCCTATATTTATCCCGTTTCTTAGGAGGCTCAAATTTGGGCAAAGCATAAGGGAAGAAGGGCCTAAATCACATCAGAAGAAAACGGGGACACCGACGATGGGAGGCGTTGTCTTCCTTCTTGCTATTCTTGTGACAACCTTGGTTATGACAGGGAAATTCACAGATGTAAGTGAAGAAACCTATTTGCTGTTATTTGTGACGATTGGCTTCGGTCTTCTGGGCTTTTTAGATGATTTTATCAAGATTGCCATGAAGCGTAATCTTGGTTTAACATCCAAACAAAAGTTCTTGGGCCAGGTTGTGATCTCGGTTATTTTTTATCTCATTTGCCGCCAAAGCAATATGTCTACGGCCATTGAGATTCCATTTACCAATTATGAGCTTGATTTTGGTTGGTTCTATGTATTTATTGTCATCTTCTGGCTTGTTGGGTTCTCAAATGCAGTCAATTTGACAGATGGATTGGATGGACTGGTTTCTGGTACTTCAGCCATTGCATTCGGTGCTTTTGCGGTACTTGCGTGGAACCAGCAAAACTATGAGGTTGCCCTTTTCTGTGTGGCAGTTGTCGGAGCGGTATTAGGTTTCCTTGTGTTTAATGCCCACCCCGCGAAGGTGTTTATGGGGGATACTGGTTCCCTTGCTCTTGGTGGGGCCCTTGCAACTGTGGCTATTTTATTAAAGCTTGAATTATTGCTCGTCATTATCGGCGGCGTGTTTGTTATTGAAACATTATCCGTTATTTTGCAGGTGGCTTCCTTTAAAACGACCGGTAAACGGATCTTTAAGATGAGTCCGCTGCATCACCATTATGAATTAAGCGGCTGGTCAGAGTGGCGTGTTGTTGTCACGTTCTGGTCTGTTGGCCTGTTGTTATCCATTCTTGGAATTTATATAGAGGTGTGGTTATAAAATGAAACCTATTAATGACTATCTTCGCAAGAAAGTATTGGTATTAGGTTTAGCTAAAAGCGGAGTGAGTGCAGCAACCTTGCTGCACAAGCTCGGTGCATTTGTTACGGTAAATGATTTTAAGCCGTTTGACGAGAATCCGGAGGCACAGGGTCTTTTGGAGGAGGGGATTAAGGTAATCTGCGGCTCACATCCAATTGAGCTGTTAGATGACGGATTTGAGCTGATTGTCAAAAATCCAGGTATCCCTTACACGAATCCAATGATTCAAGCTGCCATGGAGAAAAACATACCGGTTATCACGGAGGTTGAGCTTGCCTATAAGATTTCAGAGGCGCCGTTTATCGGTATTACGGGAACAAACGGCAAGACGACGACAACCACGTTGATTTATGAAATGCTGAAAGAGGGCGGCAAAAATCCACTGATCGCCGGAAATATCGGGACAGTAGCGAGCGGAGTGGCTCAAGAAGCGACAAAAGACAATGTGATCGTTATCGAATTATCCTCCTTCCAATTGATGGGGATTCAGGAATTCCGTCCTCATATAGCCGTATTCTTAAATCTGTATGATGCCCATTTGGATTATCATGGTTCAAAGGAAGAATATGGAAAAGCAAAGGCGCGTATAACCGCTAACCAAACAAATGGAGATTACTTTATCTATAATGCTGATCAAGAGGTGACAACGGCTGTTTCTCGGGGGTCTTCTGCTGTGTCCGTGC
The DNA here is from genome assembly GCF_001183965.1 of Bacillus sp. FJAT-27916. Lineage (GTDB taxonomy): Bacteria > Bacillota > Bacilli > Bacillales > Pradoshiaceae > Pradoshia. The sequence continues at coordinate 2,732,818 of NZ_LFZV01000001.1, read as the reverse complement.
CATTTAGCACGGACACGATTCAAAGAGACGGTGCCTATGCAGAAAACGGGTACATATGCTTCCGTGAGGAACAGATTATGCCGATCGCAGACATTGTTCTTCCAGGAAGGCATAATCTTGAGAATATATTATCCGCTGTCGCAGCAGTTAAATTATACGGTGTAACCAATGAAGCTATTAGGAAGGTTTTGACGACCTTTGAGGGTGTTAAGCACCGTACTCAATTTGTCCGCGAGCTGAATGGACGCAGATTTTACAATGATTCTAAAGCAACTAATATCCTTGCTGCCAGTGCAGCCATCTCATCCTTTGACGGTCCGCTGATCCTTCTTGCTGGAGGTCTTGACCGTGGAAATGGATTTGATGAGCTTATCCCATTGCTTCAGAATGTGAAAGCAATGGTCGTCTTTGGCGAAACAGCGGGAAAACTTACAGATACAGCGAAAAAAGCAGGAATATCCATCATTAAACATGTCGATAATGTAGGAATAGCCGCTCGTGAAGCATACGAGCTATCCGAGAGCGGGGATACTATTTTGCTTTCTCCTGCATGCGCAAGCTGGGACCAATACAAAACTTTTGAGGTCCGCGGTGACATGTTTATGGATGCCGTGCATAAGCTAAAATAGGGGCTTGTTCCAAAGCAAGGATGTATGTTCTTTGCTTGCGAATGCAGAAAAAGAGACGATTACGAGGAATAATCGTCTCTTTTTGTTACTAGCCGGTTCATCCCTAATTTAGAATGCGTGAGGTGCATGCCAAGTGCCTGCTAAGAAAACGACACCTGATTTTATCCTAATCATCGCCATGCTGAGCTTATTGTCAATTGGTCTAATCATGGTTTACAGTGCCAGTGCCATATGGGCGACGCATAAATTTGACGATACCTTCTTCTTTGCGAAGAGGCAGCTGTTATTTGCGGGTGTGGGAATTGCTGCAATGTTTGTCATAATGAATATCGATTATTGGAATTGGCGCAGATGGGCCAAGCCAATCATCATTCTCTGTTTCATCTTGCTTTTAGTAGTACTGATTCCGGGGATAGGGACGGTTCGGAATGGCTCGAGGAGCTGGATTGGGGTAGGAGCCTTTTCCATCCAGCCATCAGAGTTCATGAAGCTGGCGATGATTGTGTTCCTGTCTAAGTTTCTGTCTGAGCGGCAAAAATACATAACCTCCTTCAAAAATGGACTTGTTCCATCGCTCGGTCTTGTGTTCATTGCCTTTGCACTCATTATGCTTCAGCCTGACCTTGGGACAGGAACCGTAATGGTAGGGACATGCATAGCGATGATTTTTATCGCTGGAGCAAGAATCAGCCATTTTGCCGGCCTTGCGATGATTGGGGTCATAGGCTTTATCGGGCTGGTGGTTTCAGCCCCGTACCGGATGCAGCGGATTACCTCATTTCTTGATCCATGGCAGGATCCGCTCGGAAGCGGCTTTCAAATCATCCAGTCACTGTATGCTATTGGACCGGGCGGTTTGTTCGGGCTTGGTCTTGGGCAAAGCCGGCAGAAGTTCTTCTACTTGCCTGAGCCGCAAACGGATTTTATCTTCGCAATTCTGTCTGAGGAGCTTGGTTTTATTGGAGGGTCACTAGTCATCTTCCTGTTTGCGCTGCTCCTTTGGAGAGGGATACGGATTGCCCTTGGTGCCCCTGATTTGTTCGGTACCTTCCTAGCGGTTGGAATCATTGTGATGATTGCGATTCAAGTTATGATCAATATCGGGGTGGTGACTGGCTTGATGCCGGTAACGGGAATCACTTTGCCATTTCTCAGCTATGGAGGCTCTTCTCTCACTTTAATGCTTATGGCGGTAGGGGTGCTTTTAAATATCAGCCGATATTCAAATTATTAAGGGGGACTGCTTGGATTAGTCCCTTTTTTTGTGTTATTTTATATTTTGTCTACACCTGCAGCCAGGTACCATTCATATGTCATCAGGTTAGATGGGCTCTGCTTAGCAGTTGGTGTAAAGATGAATAATATGTAAAAGATACTATGTAAACGACGTTTATAGTGTAGTAGAATATGGGTAAACAGTAGAGTTGCTATATTAGCATTGAAAGGTGAATATAAATGAAAATTGTATTAAGCGGCGGTGGCACCGGAGGACATATTTATCCGGCACTTGCCTTGGCGAGAGAAATTAAGAAATTAAATCCAGAAGCAAGCTTTTTATACATAGGTACTGAAAAAGGGTTGGAAAGTGATTTGGTCAGAAGAGAAGGAATTCCATTTGAAGCAATCGAGATTACAGGGTTCAAACGCTCCCTAAGCTTTGAGAATATTAAGACCATCACGAGATTCCTCACAGGTGTTTCGAAGAGCAAGAAGCTCTTAAAGGAATACAAGCCTGATGTCGTAATTGGAACAGGCGGTTATGTGTGTGGTCCTGTAGTCTATGCAGCCTCCCGCTTGAAAGTCCCTACCATTATCCATGAACAAAACAGTGTGCCTGGTTTAACCAATAAATTCTTGAGCCGCTATGTGAGCAAGGTTGCCATCAGTTTCGAGGAATCTGCTCAATTCTTCCCAAAAGATAAAGTCATCTTAACAGGTAATCCCCGCGGATCAGAGGTTGTCTCTCATATTGGATCGAAAGAAATTGAATCTCTCGGTGTCGATCCAACGAAACCAGTTGTGCTGATCTTTGGCGGCAGCCGCGGTGCGAAGGCGATAAATGAAGCTGTCTTAAAGAATATTGAAGCCTTGAAGGATAAACCATATCAGGTGATTTATATAACGGGTGAGGTTCATTATCAATCTGTGAAGGATGAGTTGGATCTTGTAGGTACACCGCCGAATATTATTGTGAAACCGTTCATCCACAATATGCCGGAAATCCTGCCGGCGGTTGATTTGGTCGTTTCAAGAGCTGGAGCAACAACCATTGCAGAGCTGACGGCCCTTGGTATTGCCAGTATCCTTATTCCGAGCCCATATGTCACCAATAACCATCAAGAGAAGAATGCGCAGGCACTTGTTGCTGACGGAGCCGCGATGATGATCAAAGAAAATGAGCTGAATGGAAACACCTTGCTCAAGACCATTGATGACATCATGCTTGATGAAGATAAGAATACAATGATGAAAGAGGCTGCCAAGCGAAAAGGCATGCCGGATTCAGCTGAACGTCTGCTTCAAATCATTAAAGATTTGCAGAAATGAGGCTTTAAGCTGAAACCGATGAGGATGGAACCGGGAAAAGGTTGGGTGTAAGAATCGCCAATTTGGCAGTATCTGCATTCATCCTTTTCTTTTCCATAATGGAACAAAATTCCCTTTTAAGGTTGTTAAACAACCCGGAATCACCAGCTTGCTAAGCTGTATTTCAGCCCCTGAAAATCATTTGTGCATGAAATGAAAAAAATAGAAAAATATAGGGTGCGATATGTTATAATTTTCTCATAATTAGGCATCATTTGTGCCTTTTCTTTTGTTCTTTATAAAGGCCAAAAGAATAATGAAAGTATTCGGCTGAAATGTTCGCTCCATGCTTTTTCATGGGTGTTCATCTCAGCAAACTGCCGCAACAGGATAGATAATAACCAAGAACCACTTGACCTTTTACAGGGGAAATGGGTAATTTGATAAAGAAAATATACCAACCATGGGTGTACAATTTCATCAGTGCTATTGTTGCCGCTTGGATTCTTGAGTGTTTCAGCAGAGTTTAATAGGCCGGTTATTACTTCTTTAGGCTGAGCAGGTATTAACACGTGATGAAGTAGAGGTGTATGGGTTGGAAAAAAATATTGTATCTATAGAAGATAGAATTCCAAAATTAAAGCAAATGCGGAAGAAGAAAGCGAATAGAAGATTGATTACCTTATTGACCATTTTCTTTTTGCTCATATTCAGCATTATCTATTTTCAATCGCCATTAAGCAGAATTAAAGCTATAAAGGTTGAAGGTAATTCATATTTGACCGATAAGGAAATTGTTGAGGCGAGCGGCATCCAATTAAATGAAAACTTCTGGGAAGTGAAAAAAGAGGCAGCTGTTACCGCTATTGAGAAGAATCAAGAGGTTAATTCCGCCGAGGTGTCGAGGCAGCTTCCTAATACCATTGTCATCACGGTGAATGAATATGATTACAGCGCATATGTACAAAAAGGCAAGGATTATTATCCAGTTTTAACGAACGGGACAATCTTAAAGAAAAAAGTAGAGTCTATTCCGGATTCTGGTCCGCTGCTAGTCTCCTTTAAGGAGGGAAAGGCGCTTCAAAAAGTGATCGAACAGCTGGATAATCTTTCACCGGAAATCATGAATTCTATCTCCGAGGTTCATTATAGTCCGCGTGAAACAGATCCTTATAGAATTATCCTCTACATGAATGACGGCTATGAAGTAACAGCGAGCGGAGAAACGCTCGCCAAAAAAATGGTTCACTATCCTGCCATTATCAGTCAGCTTGGTGAGGAGGATAGAGGTGTCATTGATTTAGAGGTAGGCTCTTATTTTAGAGCATATGATACCGATATAGAAGAAGAGGGAGCATCTGAAGAAGAAGAAGGGTAAGATGAACTCCGTTTTTCTCTTAAATCTCCCTAGGACTTTAGCTGTAGTTCATTTGTCTTGGTTATGACATTTAAGACGAGAAGATAGACCTTTTGTCAATGGAAAATCATCAAAATGCAAAAAAAGTAATAAAATTAAATAAATTTTAATGAAGATTCTTTTGTAATATCATTTTCGCTGTAAATATGGCTTTTCTAGGCGTTCATCTTAGTGTAGACTTGTATTTATCAAGGGTATTTTTAGCATAATGGAATTACTTTTGTGAAATAGTGCAAATTGAAACCAAATACCTTATAAATTGCAAGTAAATGCCAAAATGAAAACAGGATATCATAAATTTTTGGCGAATAGTATTCTTAAGACAAAAAATGTGACATATAGGCTATGTCAGACATTTTGCTTTTCTGACTAATCATATCTGTAAATCAATAAAGGACATGAGTAGATAAGCAGAAGCGGCAACACCCGTGTCTTGTACGCAGACCAAGATTAGAGAGGGACAAGCGTCCGGCATAAACCTGATAATAAATAGAGAATAGCTATATTAAAAGGAGGTGCCAAAGGGTGCACAACAATGAATATTATGTGAGTTTGGACATCGGTACATCCACTGTGAAAGTGATTATAGGAGAGATGGAAAACAACTCCTTAAACATTATCGGCGTGGGGAATGTTGCATCTGAAGGCTTGAAAAAAGGACAGATCGTTGACATCGATGAAACGGTCAAGTCGATTCGAAAAGCAGTTGAGCAGGCTGAAAGAATGGTAGGTATGACAATACAGCGCGTAATTGTTGGCATCAGTGCAAATCATGTACGCTTACAGCCTTGCCATGGGGTTGTAGCTGTCTCAAATGAAAACAAGGAAATTACGGAAGCAGATAAGCTTCGAGTGAAGGAGCAAGCAGAGCTTGTGACGATTCCTTCTGACAGAGAAATTATCGACTGCATTCCAGTAAGCTATAAAGTTGATGAAATTGAAGATATAAGCGATCCAAAAGGTATGACCGGTGTTCGTTTGGAAATGAAAGGTGTTTTAATAACCGGACTCAGAACCATTTTACATAATACTCTGCGCGCGGTTGAACGGGCAGGTTTAGAAATAACCGATATTGCTTTGCAGCCTATGGCAGCCGGTTCACTAGTTTTGTCCAAGGATGAAAGAAATCTAGGAATAGCCCTGGTTGATATTGGAGGGGGCTCTACTTCTGTCGCTGTATTCGAGGATGGCGAGCTGAAAGGGGCTTCTGTTATCCAGCTTGGCGGCGATGCCATTACGAAGGATATCAGCATTGTGCTTAAGACGCCAACAGAGGAATCGGAGAAGATAAAGATTCGATATGGGCATGCATTCATTGATGATGATGCTGAAGAAGAGATGTTCACTATTCCTGTGATTGGCAGCGATAAAATGCAGAAGTGTAATCAATTCGTTGTTTCTGATATTATGGAGGCAAGACTCATTGAAATCTTTGAAATGGTAGAAGATGAGATTGCCAAAATGGGAGTAAAAGAGCTTTTAGGCGGCTATGTCTTGACTGGCGGTGTTGTCAAAACACCGGGAGTGCTCGATTTGGCGCAGCATGTTTTCCAAAATCGTGTCCGAGGAGCAGAACCGAATTATATCGGTGTAAGGGAGCCGCAATACACCACCTCTGTCGGCCTCATTACATATGCATGCAGAAAAGCGAGATCACAAGGGCTGCAATTAGGAGCGCATACGGTAGCTGCTGCTAGTGAGCCTGCTGAAAAGAGACCATCTCAAAAAGCGCCACAAAAAGAAAAAGCACCGAAAAACCCAGAAGATAAAATGAGCAACAAGATGAAGAAATTCTTTGGAGTGTTTTTTGAATAGCGGATATATTTAACTGAAAAAATAGGAGGACTATCCATGCTAGAATTTGATACAAATATTGATTCGTTAGCAACTATAAAGGTAATCGGAGTAGGTGGCGGCGGTAATAATGCCGTTAACCGAATGATTGAACACGGCTTGCAAGGGGTCGAATTCATTGCCGTGAATACAGATGCTCAAGCGCTTAACCTCTCTAAGGCAGAAGTAAAGATGCAAATCGGCGGAAAGCTGACACGCGGTCTTGGAGCTGGAGCAAATCCAGAAGTCGGAAAAAAAGCAGCTGAAGAAAGTAAAGAACAAATTGAGCAGGCTCTAGAAGGAGCAGACATGGTGTTCGTCACAGCCGGGATGGGCGGCGGAACTGGAACTGGTGCTGCACCGGTTGTCGCACAGATTGCCCGCGAACTTGGGGCTCTAACGGTCGGTGTCGTAACAAGACCGTTTACGTTTGAAGGCCGCAAGCGTTCCACACAGGCCCAAGGCGGTATTGCTTCTATGAAGGAATCCGTTGATACCTTGATTGTCATCCCGAATGATCGATTACTTGAGATTGTTGATAAGAGCACACCGATGCTTGAAGCATTCCGTGAGGCAGATAATGTCCTTAGACAAGGTGTTCAAGGGATCTCTGACTTGATTGCCGTTCCTGGACTTATCAACTTGGACTTTGCCGATGTGAAGACAATCATGTCCAATAAAGGATCTGCTTTAATGGGTATTGGGGTAGCATCTGGTGAAAGCCGAGCAGCTGAGGCAGCTAAAAAAGCCATTTCCAGTCCGCTTCTTGAAACATCCATTGACGGTGCTCAGGGTGTTTTGATGAACATTACAGGCGGAACGAACTTGAGCTTGTTTGAAGTACAGGAAGCAGCAGACATTGTCGCATCAGCCTCCGACCAGGAAGTAAACATGATCTTTGGTTCCGTTATTAATGAGAATCTAAAGGATGAAATTGTCGTGACAGTCATTGCTACTGGCTTCAGTGAGGTAGAGCAGGCACGTCCGGCGGCAAGGCCGAATTTTGGTCAAAGCAGACCTGCTGCAAACCCTAATCCTGTGAAGAGAGAAGCGCCGAAACGGGAAGAGAGAGAAACGTATGCACAGGAGCCTAGCAGAAGCAATCAAACGTCAAACCAAGGTAATCAGGATGAGGCTTTAGACATTCCAACATTCTTGAGAAACCGCAACCGCCGCAGATAAGTAAATAGATGCAGCTGAAGAAGGCTGCTTCATGTTGTCTATTAAATGACAATGTGGAGCAGTCTTTTTTTACTTTGTGACATTTCTCATCCTCCTCGACAAATACCGTTGAAATTACAAATAAAAAGAGCCTGTCCTCTTTACAGAAAGTGACAACCTTTTAGGAGGAGGGGCTGTATAATTTCTAGTATATTCTGCATTACGCTTATGGGGGATGGGTGCATGGAAATCTATATTGATGCCATCTGGCTCCTGAATGTTGTCTTTGATTCTCTGCTCCTCGTTTGGTCAGCTTTGCTTTTGAGAGAAAAGGTTAACTGGATGAGGATCTTTGGCGGAGGATTGGCAGGTTCCATGATTATATGGCTGTATATCACACCTTATGCGTATTTAGCAGATCAAATATGGCTGAAGGGCTCATTTTCATTCGTTATGGTTCTTGTCTCTTTTGGATTCCGGGCGCCAGGTATCTTTTTGAAGCGGTTGTTGACCTTATATGCCGTGACTTTCATGTCAGGCGGTATTCTGCTAGGATGCTATTATTTTTTCAATTTTAAGGCGGCAGGCTATCTTAATGGATTCGCGAGCGGATCTGGAAGCTTTGGTGATCCTGTCAGCTGGATATTTGTCATCATTGGATTCCCGCTTGCCTGGCACTTTACGAAGAAGCATATCCAAGTGCTTGAGCTTGCCAATTGGAGTGATAAACAATCTGTCCTGCTGCGTATTGCTTTAAACGGCCTGACCTTTGAGGCGAAGGGGCTTGTAGATACAGGGAATCAACTGATGGACCCTCTTACCGGCAGTCCGGTTTGCATCATTTCAATCCACGGGAAAGAAAAGCTTCTTCCAAAAGAAGTCGTAGCGGTGATTGAAAAGGGCGTAGAGAACATGAGCATGGAAAGCAAGGAACTTCCTGATGGGTGGCAGGGGAAAATGAGAATCATCCCTTGTAGGGTTGTCGGCGAGGATAACCAGCTCCTAATAGGATTTAAGCCGGATGCACTCTATATTGAAGTTTCAGGTGAATACAAGGAAGCCTCCAAATGTGTGATTTCTTTTACGAAGCAGCAGTTGTCATCTGATGGAAATTTTGACGCCATTATACATCCGAAGCTTGTGCCGGAAGCAACGACGGTCCATGCCTCATAAGGATGCCAAAAAAGGGGAAAGGGCGGTCCTGTAAATGAAAAATATCCGATTCAAGATATCATACTATTGGACAAAAATCCTGGTGAAGTTAAGAATCAAGTCAAAAGAGGTCTATTATATTGGAGGAAGTGAGGCGCTGCCTCCTCCGCTCAGTAAGGAAGAGGAAGAGATTCTCATTCATAAACTCCCAAAAGGGGATGAAACGGCAAGAGCGATACTGATTGAACGAAATCTCAGACTGGTCGTTTACATAGCGAGGAAATTTGAGAACACAGGCATAAATATTGAGGATCTCATCAGTATTGGAACGATTGGACTGATTAAGGCAGTAAACACCTTTAATCCTGAAAAGAAAATCAAACTGGCAACATATGCATCACGCTGCATAGAAAATGAGATTTTAATGTACTTACGCCGCAACAGCAAAACACGCTCGGAGGTCTCTTTTGATGAACCGTTGAACATTGATTGGGATGGAAATGAATTGCTGCTTTCAGATGTTCTTGGGACAGATGATGATATCATCACAAAAAATCTGGAATCCTCTATTGACAAGAAGCTCTTATCGAAAGCACTCGATCAATTGAATGACCGGGAGAAACAAATTATGGAGCTAAGATTCGGACTCGTCGGCGGAGAAGAAAAAACGCAAAAGGATGTGGCGGATCTGCTTGGGATTTCACAATCGTATATTTCAAGACTAGAAAAGAGAATCATTAAGCGCCTTCGCAAAGAGTTTAATAAAATGGTTTAATCAAACCATTTTATTTTTTTGCCTCAGGCAATTAAACAGACTCGCTGAAAAGAGAAGAAAAAGTTTGCCATTGTCTTTTTCCGTTTGTGCCAGTATTCATGAGCCTGCAGAAGCATCACATACCGTTTCTTCATTTTTTATATGAATATAATTTCTCCTCAGGGAGATACTTTACTTTGTATATCAGTTCCTGCTAGGAGGGAATGGATTGACTCGAAACAAAGTAGAGATATGCGGTGTGGATACATCCAAATTACCAGTATTGAAAAATGAAGAAATGCGGGAATTGTTTAAGGAGATGCAGGCTGGTGAGAGAAGCGCCAGAGAAAAGCTCGTTAATGGAAACCTGAGACTAGTTCTAAGTGTTATTCAGCGTTTCAATAACCGCGGTGAATTCGTCGATGATCTATTTCAGGTCGGCTGCATCGGGCTGATGAAGTCCATTGATAACTTCGATTTAAGCCAGAATGTTAAATTCTCAACGTATGCTGTACCGATGATTATTGGAGAGATTCGCAGGTATTTACGCGATAATAATCCTATCAGGGTTTCCAGATCACTCCGGGATATTGCTTACAAGGCTCTTCAAGTAAGGGAAAGATTGACGAGTGAAACGTCTAGAGAACCAACTTCAGAGGAAATCGCCAAAGAACTGAATGTTACGTATGAGGAAATTGTCTTTGCCCTTGATGCTATTCAAGATCCTGTATCCCTGTTTGAGCCTATCTACAATGATGGGGGAGACCCTATTTATGTGATGGATCAGCTGAGTGATGAGAAAAGCAAGGACAATACTTGGATCAATGAAATTGCTCTAAAGGATGGTATGAGACGGTTGAATGAACGAGAAAAAATGATACTGAAAAAGCGTTTCTTCCAAGGGAAAACTCAAATGGAAGTGGCAGAGGAAATTGGAATCTCTCAAGCGCAAGTGTCAAGACTTGAAAAGGCAGCCATTCGACAAATGAATAAAAATATATAATGCCCTATTGCCGAAGGCCAAAAAGGATGGGACAAGCAGCTAATACCTCGTTCTTTTATATTGGCGGACAATATGGACAATTCTCATCATTATTTAATGGAAGAGAGCGTTTGCTCCCTTCCTTTTTTTATGGGCTTGTTACGCTTATGTGTTGATTTTCGCTGCAGTCGGCAGGAAAACAAGGGGCGGGGAGCCTCTTTGAGGTGTTCCCAGGCATCTGCTCAGTCTCCCCTGTGCGTTAATTCCCCCAGAGGTCAACTGCCTGATACGTGATGGGCGGTATACGACTATCAATTAACCAAGCCATTTTATATACAGGCAAGTTGTTTTCAAGCAGCCAGGCTGGGGAATATAGAATAGGTAAGCCCTTGTCAAAGCATGAGGTTCTGTAAACTGCCCTAATGGCATATACTGTCCTAAATCTCTTTATGGGAATAGGATGGGATGAGCATGATTAAAATATCAGATTTTCAAGTGAAGGATATTGTGAATACTCTTGATGGAAAAAGGCTCGGAAATGTAGAGGATATCGATATTAACCTTCATACCGGAAAAATTGACAGCATCACGGTGGGAACAGGAAAAATGCTATCCTTTTTGAATAAAGAAGAGGAAGTCATCATCCCGTGGAATAAGATTAAAATGATCGGGGAGGATGTCATATTGGTGGAATTCCGACAATAGGAAAAACCTTGGGTAATAGAGCGCAAAACGACGGTTTATGATAAAATAAAAGAAAAAGTCAAGGAGTTTACCAGTGGAACCGTTTGTACAAACATCTGAATCAATTTTGTCCATTACACCTTGGATTGCTGATTGTCCCTCACTTACGGCAGGATTTACGACGAAGCACGGGGGAGTCAGCAAAGGGCCTTTTCATTCAATGAATCCGGCTTTTCATGTTCATGATTTAGCCGATGATGTTGTAAGGAATCGAAAAATAGTGGCAAATAGCATACATATGCCCGCTGAGCGCTGGGCAGGAGCTGAACAGACACATGAAACGAATATTGCTAAAATAACGGCTGAAGAAGCCGGGTTGGGCGCTTTGGACTATGATACGGCACTAAAGCGGACAGATGGCATGTATACTAGTGAATCCGGCATTTTATTGACGCTTTTATTTGCTGATTGTGTACCGGTGTTCTTTTTCGCCCCTAAGCATCACCTAGTCGGCGCAGCACATGCCGGCTGGAAAGGAACCGTAGGAGGAATCTCTGCTGCCATGGTCGAAAAATGGACAAAGGTGGAGGGAGTGCCTGTTGAAGATATATTTGTCGCAATCGGACCTTCTATTTGCCCAAAATGTTACATGGTCGACAAAAAAATAATTGACTTATTGGAGCTAATACTAGAAGAAGAGACAAAAACCGCTTATAATCAAATTACAGACACACAATTCGCGCTTGATTTAAAAAAGGCCAACGCGTTAATTCTTCGTAAATCCGGTATCTTAAAAGAGAACATCATCACAACAAGGTTCTGTACAAGCTGCGACGAACAGCTCTTTTTCTCCCATCGCAGGGATAAAGGGAAAACTGGGCGAATGATGGGCTTTATTGGCTTTAAGGAGGAATAGACGCAATGGATGTAGCAAGCAATCTACATAATATTGAAAAGCGCATCAATGAGGCGGCGGCACGGGCAGGACGGAATCCTAAAGAGGTGAAGATCATTGCCGTGACGAAATACGTCACAGCCGAACGTGCCAAAGAAGCGTATGAAGCAGGAATCCATCATCTTGGGGAAAACCGCTCTGAGGGTATACTCGCTAAACGCGATTCTTTTGACGAACAGCCAGTATGGCATTTCATCGGCTCGCTTCAATCAAGAAAAGTCAAAAGCATTATCGATAAAGTAAATGTGATTCATTCGCTTGACCGTATCTCCCTTGCTGAAGAGATTCAAAAAAGGGCAGAGAAGCCTGTCGATTGTCTCGTACAGGTCAATGTCAGCGGAGAAGATACTAAACATGGAATAACCCCTCAAGAAACAATAGAATTTGTTAAACAACTTGCAAGTTTTGATAAAATCAGGGTAATAGGATTAATGACAATGGCTCCGTTAACCGATAATAAAGCTGAAATACGACAATGTTTCAGAGATTTGAAAGAACTGCAGGTCCAAATACAGAATTTATTGTTGCCATATGCCCCTTGCCACGAATTGTCAATGGGAATGTCAAATGATTTTGAGATTGCCGTTGAAGAAGGTTCAACCATGGTCAGAATTGGAACTGCTCTGGTAGGGAATGAATAAAAGAGAGGTGTAAAATATGTCAATCGTATCTAAAGTGAAAACTTTTTTTGCTCTTGATGATGAAGAATATGAATATGAAGAAGAATATGTGCAAGAAAAAGAAGAAGCAACTCCAATGAAAACAACAAATAAAGCAGTGAACCAAGCGCATAAACAGCAAAATGTCGTAAGTTTACAAAGCATCCAGAAATCATCGAAATTAGTTCTGCTTGAGCCTCGGGCGTATGCCGATGCTCAGGAGATTGCCGACCATCTCAAGAACCGCCGCGGGGTTGTTGTTAACCTGCAACGGATTTCTCCTGATCAGGCTCGCCGTATCGTAGACTTTTTAAGCGGTACCGTCTATGCAATTGCTGGGGATATTCAGCGAATCGGCTCTAATATCTTTTTATGTACTCCTGAGAATGTTGATGTTTCTGGTTCGATTTCCGGCTATGCGCAAGAGGATGAGCTGGAGGATGTAAGGTGGTAGTTAAATAAATGAGTCTAATTATTAATATTCTAGGTTCTTTAATAGAAATATACAGCTGGGCATTAATTATTTATATTTTAATGTCTTGGTTCCCAGGTGCACGGGAGTCGAGCATTGGCTCATTCCTTGCCCGTATTTGTGAGCCGTTCCTTGAGCCATTTAGAAGGATTGTTCCGCCGCTTGGCATGATTGATTTATCTCCATTAGTGGCTATTATCGTTTTAAATTTGGCAGGCCAAGGAATTTACGCTTTACAATTTTATTTCTAAAACTGTAAGCTCCCGCTGAAAAAGGCTTGGGAGCTTTTGTTTTTCGGCAAGGAGGACCAATATGGATATTTATCAGCATTTTCGTCCAGAGGAGAAGGACTTTATCGATCAAGTGCTCGGCTGGGCTGATCAGGTAAGGGAACAATATGCACCTAAATTGACTGATTTCCTGAATCCGCGTGAGGCAGAAATCATTCGTATGCTCATTGGAAAAGGGGGAGATGTACTCGTTTCCTTTTTCGGAGGGGCACCTCATGCGGAAAGGAAGCGCGCGATGATTTATCCGGACTATTATACACCGGAGGAGGAAGACTATGAGATTGCTTTCTATCAGTTGTCCTATCCATCCAAATTCACGACGATTGATCATCGCCAAGTACTAGGGACGCTGATGTCACTTGGGTTAAAGAGGGAAATGTATGGTGATATATGGGTTGAGGGAGAAACGGTTCAATTTGCGGTCGCGAAGACAGTGTCGCCTTATATGGAAGCTAATTTGACAAAGGTCGGCAATGTAGGTGTGAAATGTGAATCAATCAACCATGAGAAAATCATTGACGTAACGGAGACTTGGAGGGAGGCGGCGATCACGTCATCATCACTGCGTTTAGATACTATTATCGCAAATGCGGCCTCATTCTCCCGTCAAAAAAGCCAGCTGTTGATCGGGCAAGGCCGTGTCAAGGTGAACCATCGTCAGATTGAATCCCCCTCCTACGAATTGAAGCAAGGTGATATTCTTTCCATAAGAGGAACAGGCCGGATGAAACTTCTTTCTATTGAGGGGAAAACAAAAAAGGATAAATGGAAAGTTGTCATAGGATTACAAAAATAATTGAGAAATTCACAGGATTATCACCATTCGTGTCGAAAGCATAGTATAATAATATAGATAAGACTTAGTATTCGGAGGTGCAGTATATGCCATTATCACCGCTAGACATACATAATAAGGAATTCGGCAGAGGATTCCGCGGTTACGATGAAGACGAAGTAAATGAATTCCTCGACCAGATTATTAAGGATTATGAATTGGTCATTAGAGAAAAGAAGGAACTCGAAGACAAAGTTGTAGAATTGGAACAGCGCCTTGAGCACTTCTCGACCATTGAGGAGACTTTGAATAAATCCATCGTGATTGCACAGGAAGCAGGAGAGGATGTTAAACGCAACTCTCAAAAAGAAGCGAAGCTCATCATGAAGGAAGCCGAAAAGAACGCTGACCGTATTGTAAATGAAGCTCTCTCTAAAGCAAGAAAGATCGCTATTGAGATTGAAGATTTGAAAAAGCAATCAAAAGTATTCAGAATGCGCTTTAAAATGCTCGTTGAGGCTCAGCTTGACCTCTTAAACAGCGAGGATTGGGATAAGCTTTTGAAATATGATGTCGATGCAACCGAGCTTAATATTAATTTAGAAGAAGAAATGTAAGGACCTCTTGACTTTTGAGGTCATAATTGAATATAATACCTTAACGAATCAATTGAAAATATCACAAAACGAAGACGGGAACAGTACATCAGCCAATCTTTTTTAGCGAGCCGGGAAGGGTGGGAGCCTGGTAAAAGACGCTGCATGGAAGATCATCCCCGAGTCCTCTTTCGAAATCCTTTCTTGATTAGGTGAGTAGGATGAGGCGAGTCATTCACGTTACGAATTCCAAGCGGAATATTATTCTGACCAGAATGGTATTCTATAAGGGTGGTACCGCGGAAATTCAAGCCTTTTCGTCCCTTTACCGGGATGGAAGGGCTTTTTGTATTTTAAAAAGATTCTAACAGATTGTAGAATCTCGACTGGAGTGAATGGAATGGAATTAAAAGACACGTTATTAATGCCGAAGACAGAATTCCCAATGCGCGGGAATCTGCCAAACAGAGAACCTCAAATGCAAGAAAAATGGAATGAAGAAGATATCTACAAACAAGTGCAGGAACGCACGAAAGACCTTCCAAAGTTTGTCCTTCATGATGGCCCTCCATATGCAAATGGGAATATCCATATTGGGCATGCAATGAACAAAATTCTGAAAGACTTCATCGTCCGCTATAAGTCTATGAGCGGCTTTAATGCCCCATATGTACCTGGCTGGGACACACATGGTCTTCCAATTGAAACGGCCCTAACTAAAAATAAAAAAGTGAACCGCAAGGAAATGTCTATTGCTGAATTCCGTAAGCTTTGTGAGGAATATGCCTACACACAAATCCATAATCAGCGTGAACAATTCAAGCGCCTTGGCGTTAGAGGGGATTGGGAAAATCCTTATATTACCTTAAAGCCTGAATATGAGGCTGAGCAAATCAAGGTATTCGGTGATATGGCGAAGAAAGGCTATATTTATAAAGGCCTTAAGCCGGTATATTGGTCCCCGTCAAGTGAATCTGCACTTGCTGAGGCAGAAATTGAATATCATGATAAGAAATCAGCATCCATCTATGTAGCCTTTGATGTAAAGGATGGAAAAGGCGTGGTGCCTGAGGATGCAAAATACATCATCTGGACAACAACCCCTTGGACCATTCCGGCGAACCTTGGTATCTCCGTACACCCTCGCTTAAACTATGTGGTTGTAAACGTAGAAGGGACTCGCTATATTGTGGCAGAAGCCCTATTGCCTTCTGTGAAGGAAACTTTAGGCTGGGAAACAGCTGAGGTAGAGAAAACCGTTAAAGGAAGCGAGCTTGAATACACGGTTGCTAAGCATCCTTTATATGACCGTGATTCCCTCGTTATGAACGGCGAGCATGTTACGACTGATGCTGGTACTGGCTGCGTACACACCGCTCCAGGCCACGGGGAAGATGACTTTATGATCGGTCAGAAATACAATCTAGGCGTACTTGCTCCAGTGGATGAGAAAGGTCATATGACAGCTGAAGCTCCAGGGTTTGAAGGCTTGTTCTATGATAAAGCAAATAAAGCAATCACTGATAAGCTGGCTGAAAATGGCGCATTGCTAAAACTAGATTTCATCACACACTCCTACCCGCATGACTGGAGAACGAAAAAACCGACCATCTTCCGTGCTACGGATCAATGGTTTGCTTCAATTGATCAAATCAGGGAGCAGCTGCTTGACCAAATCAAGGCAACGAAATTTGTTCCAGCATGGGGCGAAACGCGTCTATTCAATATGGTACGCGACCGCGGTGACTGGTGTATTTCCCGTCAGCGTGCATGGGGCGTTCCGATTCCGGTCTTCTATGCAGAAAACGGGGATGCGATTATTACAGATGAAACGATTGAGCATGTAGCCCAATTATTCAAAGAGCACGGGTCTACTGTCTGGTTCGAAAGAGAGGCGAAGGATCTTCTTCCTGAAGGCTTCACTCATGAGGGCAGCCCGAACGGTAAATTTACAAAAGAAACGGATATCATGGATGTTTGGTTTGACTCCGGTTCTTCTCATCAATCAGTCCTAGAGGCAAGAGAAGATCTCGTCAGACCAGCTGATTTATACCTTGAAGGCTCTGACCAATACCGCGGCTGGTTCAACTCTTCCTTGACGACGGCTGTAGCTGTTACAGGAAAGGCACCGTACAAAGGCATTCTATCCCACGGGTTCACACTTGATGGAGAAGGCCGTAAGATGAGTAAATCACTTGGTAATACAATCGATCCATTGAAAGTTATCCAGCAAATGGGGGCAGATATCCTCCGTCTATGGGTAGCATCTGTTGATTATCAAGCAGATGTGCGTGTGTCTGATAATATCTTGAAGCAAGTTTCTGAAGTGTACCGCAAAATCAGAAATACATTCCGCTTCCTATTAGGAAACTTGAACGGATTCAATGCTGCTAGTGATGCAGTAAGCTATGAAAACCTTCGTGAAGTGGATCAATATATGCTGATCAAGCTAAACCGTTTAGTGGAGCAAGTACAAAACGGCTATGATCGTTATCAATTTGCTGATGTCTATCACGGAATCAATAATTTCTGTACGCAGGACTTAAGCTCCTTCTACCTGGATTATGCGAAAGATATCCTCTATTGTGATGCTGAAGCAAGCACTGGCAGAAGAGCCATCCAAACGGTTCTGCACGAATGCTTAATTAAGCTTGTGAAAATGATTGCCCCAATTCTTCCGCATACAGCTGATGAGGTATGGGCATTCATCGATGATGCAGCAGAAAAAAGCGTACAATTGACAGATATGCCATCTGTTGAAACCTATGAGAATGCTCAGGCTATTGAAGAGAAATGGGATCGTTTCATGGATCTTCGTGATGATGTCCTGAAGGCATTAGAAGAAGCGCGTAATGCAAAAGTAATCGGTAAGTCACTCAATGCGAAAGTGACGCTCTACCTTGGCGAAGAAATGAAAGAATTGCTCGCTGATATTCATGAAAGTCTTGAGCAGTTATTCATCGTTTCGAAAGTGGAGCTTGCCGGCTCTGTATATGAGGCACCAGAAAATGCTCTTAAATTGGAGCATGCCGCAATTCTGATTGAAAAAGCGGAAGGCGAAACATGTGAACGCTGCTGGAATATCAGCGGATTGGTTGGCAAAGTTGAGAAGCATCCAACGTTATGTGAGAGATGCGCAACTGTGGTAGATGCTGAATATCCGGAATTAGGATAAGGATGTAGAAACATTTAGGCCCTTTTCTTTATGCGGAAAGGGCCTATCTGTTTGTCCAGGTTCGTTTTTTATGGAAGGGTATGCTACAATTTTTATGCGTAGTCAGGACATTATAAGCAGGCAGGGGGGCGTTTGTAAGGTGTTGCGTTTATATTACGGAATAGCCTTGGCAATCATACTGGTCGATCAAGTAACGAAATGGATGATTGTGAAATATATGGAGTACGGGGAAAGCATCCCTGTCATTGAGAACATCTTCTACATTACATCGCATCGCAACCGGGGAGCGGCGTGGGGCATCCTGCAAGGGCAGATGTGGTTCTTTTATATCGTGACAGCTGTTGTCATCGTTGGGATTATCTATTATATCAAGAAATATGCTGGTGATAAGCTGACAGGGGTATCCCTTGGTCTCATATTAGGAGGCGCTGTCGGGAACTTCATCGACCGCTTGTTCAGGCAAGAGGTAGTGGACTTTTTCCACGTGTATATTTTTTCATACAGCTTCCCGGTATTCAATGTGGCAGATGCATC
This sequence comes from Bacillus sp. FJAT-27916, assembly GCF_001183965.1. Lineage (GTDB taxonomy): Bacteria > Bacillota > Bacilli > Bacillales > Pradoshiaceae > Pradoshia. The sequence continues at coordinate 2,714,224 of NZ_LFZV01000001.1, read as the reverse complement.
CTTATGTGTAGGTGTCGTCTTATTGATTATCGCGATGTTTATGGAAGAAAGAAGAGCTAAGGAGTTAACGAATGGACAATCAAAAGATCAAAATTAATGAAGAACAAAAAGGGCAAAGGCTTGATAAGATCCTTTCCCTTATCAATGAAGAATGGTCCCGCTCACAGGTGCAGCAATGGATCAAGTCCGGAAATGTAACGGTAAATGGGGCTTCCTCTAAGGCGAATTATAAATGCCAGGAGGGCGATGAGATTGAGGTAACGATTGAGGAGCCGGAAGAGCTTGATATTGTGGCTGAAGATATCCCGCTTGATATTTACTATGAGGATGCAGATGTCATCGTTGTGAATAAGCCGAAAGGAATGGTCGTGCATCCTGCGCCGGGTCACACAGGCGGTACGCTTGTGAATGCGCTGATGTACCATTGCAAGGATTTATCAGGCATTAATGGGGTAATGCGCCCAGGTATCGTTCACCGGATTGACAAGGATACATCAGGCCTATTAATGGTCGCGAAGAATGATATGGCCCATGAGAAATTGGTCAAACAGCTCCAAGAGAAAACAGTGACCAGAAAGTATAAGGCGCTTGTTCATGGAGTTATTCCTCATGATGCCGGTACGATTGACGCTCCTATCGGACGTGATAAACGCGATCGTCAAAGCATGACCGTAACGGATGAAAACTCCCGTCATGCAGTCACTCATTTCCATGTGCTTGAGCGGTTCCGTGATTTCACGTTTGTGGAATGTCAGCTTGAAACGGGAAGAACGCACCAAATCCGTGTCCATATGAAATATATTGGTTACCCGCTTGCAGGCGATCCGAAGTATGGACCAAGAAAAACAGTTGATTTAAATGGACAGGCTCTTCATGCAGGTGTGCTTGGATTTGTCCATCCGCGGACAGAGGAGTATTTAGAATTTGAAGCCCCTCTGCCTGAATACTTTGTCGAATTTTTGGATACTTTACGAATAGATCGTTGACAAGTACAACGTATGAGGGTATGATATACCTAATTGAATAAGTCCTTTAATACAGTCCAGAGAGGCTGAAAAGGTACGTGATGATACTTGAACATGGAGAAATACTGTATTTTTCTATGATGATTGCGATCTGAATCCTTTTGCCTCTGGCAAAAGGATTTTTTATTTTCTCAGAAAGGATGCTTCGTATGATAGAAAAAGCAACATTGCTTGATGACAAGGCTATTGCGAGATCGTTAACGAGGATTGCCCACGAGATTATTGAGAGGAACAAGGGCGTGCAGGATTGTGTGCTTATTGGAATCAAGACACGCGGCATTTTCCTTGCGAAACGGCTTGAACAGCGAATTGCAGAAATCGAAGGAACAAAGATTCCTGTCGGGGAACTGGATATTACGCTTTATCGTGATGACTTAACGAAGAACACGGAAAGCGGAGAACCTGAAGTAAAAGGAAGCGATGTATCCTTCTCGATTGAGGATAAAAAAGTCATCCTTGTGGATGACGTACTCTACACGGGACGAACGGTCCGGGCCGCACTCGATGCGCTTGTTGACCTAGGGCGGCCGAGCCAAATACAATTGGCCGTATTGGTTGACAGAGGCCACCGGGAATTGCCTATTCGTGCAGATTATGTAGGTAAGAATATTCCTACTGCCAAGAATGAAAAAATCGTTGTAAAACTTAAAGAAATGGATGGCGGCGAACAGGTTGCCATTTATGAATAAACATCCTTTTTAATTGCAGTCCAGAGAGGCTTGCAAAGAGGAGAGTTCAGTAAAAATTAAATGATGCTTGAATTCTTCTCCTCGAAACAACTTGTTTTTTCTTAATTCAGAGGAGGATTACAAATGGAATCGAATGAAACAACCCAAAAACCTGCGAACATCCGGCTTGATGTCCAGGAAAAACCAACACCAAGACAATGGCTTACCTTGAGTTTGCAACATTTATTTGCAATGTTCGGCTCAACCGTGCTTGTTCCCATTTTGACAGGACTTGATCCGGGAATCGCCTTATTAACAAGTGGTATCGGTACACTCGCATACCTCTTGATCACGAAAGGACAAATTCCCGCTTATCTTGGTTCATCGTTTGCCTTTATTGCTCCGATTGTGCTCTTAAATGAGAACAGCGGGGTAGGCTCGGCACTCGTCGGCGGGTTCTTGATTGGGATTATCTACGCACTTGTTGCCTTACTGGTCAAGGCTGTAGGTCCGGGAACGATTCTGAAATTCCTTCCGCCTATCGTAGTCGGACCGGTTATTATGGTCATTGGACTTGGTCTTGCTTCAACAGCCGTGAATATGGCTATGTATGAGGACTCAACAGCAAAAGTGCTGGTTTATAGTTCAAAGCACTTTACGATTGCACTAATTACACTGGGCATTACCCTTTTCTGCTCAGTTGCTTTTAAAAACTTTCTGTCGCTCATCCCTGTATTGCTGGGGATTGTCGGCGGGTACATCGCATCCTTATTCTTTGGAATCGTTGATTTCCAAAAGGTAATCGATGCCCCTTGGTTCCAAATACCAAATTTCACAGTCCCGTTTGTGGATTACACTCCACATTTAACTTGGGAGATTATTCTGATTATGGTACCGATTGCGATTGTTCCAATCTCGGAGCATATCGGAGACCAATTGGTGCTTAGCAAGATTGCTGGAAAGAATTTTGTTGAAAAACCTGGTTTGCACCGTTCTTTATTCGGTGACGGTATCTCCATTATGATTGCCTCATGTCTTGGAGGACCGCCGAATACCACATATGGTGAAAATATCGGGGTTATGGCTCTGACTCGCGTCTTCAGTGTTTATGTCATTGGAGGAGCGGCTGTATTCGCCATCGCCTTCGGGTTCATCGGCAAAATTTCAGCACTGATCCACTCTATTCCTTCTGCGGTTATGGGCGGAGTATCCATCTTGCTATTCGGAATTATCGCTTCAAGCGGGCTGAGAATGTTGATTGACAGCAAAGTTGATTTGTCTGTCAACAGAAATTTGGTCATATCATCCGTCATCTTAATCATTGGTGTCGGTGGAGCATTCCTCAAACTAACGGAGAATGCTTCCATCTCCGGCATGGCTCTTGCTGCCATCGTCGGTGTCATACTAAATCTTATATTGCCTGGAAGAGAGAAAACGTCAACTGAACAATAGAGCAGATTGAGCATTTTCAAAAAGCAGGGATAAAGATTAAGGTAAGACAAATCCAATGATGCAGGAGGATTTGTACCTTATCAAAGGCCCTGATTCGTATTAATTCGAATGAGGGCCTTTTTTTGAAAAGATTCATTGGCAAAAAATCTATCGACAATAGTAAGAAAATAGATAAGAGTGGGAAGGATGAGAAAGATGAAACATTTGTTGACGATGAATGATTTATCAATCGAAGAGATCATGCAGCTACTGTCAGACGCGGAGCAATTTGCAAAAGGTGAAACATGGCAGCCAAAGAGACCATACTTCATATCCAACCTTTTCTTTGAACCGAGTACAAGAACGAAATCAAGCTTTGAAATGGCTGAAAGAAAATTAGGCTTGGAAATCATTCCTTTTGAAGCCCATACATCTAGTGTTTTAAAGGGTGAGACCCTCTACGATACAGTCAAAACGTTAGAGTCAATCGGAGTTGATTCAGTCGTTATTCGACATACTGAAGATAATTACTTTGCCAAATTAATACAAGATGGTGTATATTTATCCATAATGAATGCTGGTGATGGATGTGGTCACCATCCTACACAGTGTTTATTGGATCTACTGACAATTAAACAGGAATTTGGCCAATTCAAAGGACTGAAGGTCGCTATTACAGGTGATATCAGACATAGCCGGGTAGCGCGCTCCAATGCAGAAACATTAAGGAGGCTCGGTGCAGAAGTTGTCTTCTCAGGTCCAGAAAACTGGGCAACGATTAATGGCTCCGATATTCCGTACGAACCAATTGACAGAGCTGTAAAAACAGCGGATGTGTTCATGCTGCTCAGAATCCAGCACGAACGCCATTCAGTTGAAATGCCATTGACAAAGGAAGAATATCTGGACCACTATGGACTAACATTTGAAAGAGAAAGCCAAATGAAACAAAATTGCATAATTATGCACCCTGCGCCAGTGAATAGGGGAGTGGAGATTGACAGCGCCCTTGTTGAATGTAAAAGATCAAGAATCTTCAAACAGATGGAGAACGGTGTATACGCAAGAATGGCAGCGTTAAAAAACAGCATCGAGCATAAGGAAGGAGCAGGTCTAAATGAAACTATGTATACGAAATGCCAAATTGTTGGCTGAGGATCAAACCCTCGTCAAAACCAATATTGTTATAGAGGACGGCATTATCCAAGAAATAGGGAGTAATGTGGACGCAGAGGGTGCTGAATATATGGATGCTAATGGCTGTCTCCTTTCACCAGGGTTCGTGGACTTGCATGTCCATTTGCGTGAACCCGGCGGAGAGAAGAAGGAGACGATTGAGACTGGCACGATGGCAGCTGCCAAGGGCGGATTCACGACTGTCGCGGCTATGCCGAATACTCGTCCTGTTCCAGATACACCGACACAAATGAATTGGCTGACTAATAGAATCAAAGATAAAGCAGCAGTACGTGTTCTCCCCTATGCCTCTATCACCATTCGAGAACTTGGGCAGGAGCTAACTGACTTTGAAGGGCTGAAGGAAGCTGGAGCCTTTGCTTTCACAGATGACGGTGTCGGTGTCCAGTCTGCAGATATGATGCTTCAAGCGATGAAAAAGGCAGCGGCGATCGACATGCCGATTGTAGCTCATTGCGAGGAGAATACGCTCATCCATGGCGGATGTGTCCATGAGGGAACGTATTCTGCTAAACATAACCTGCCGGGCATCCCTTCTATATGTGAATCGGTGCAAATCGCTCGTGATTGTCTGCTGGCAGAAGCGGCCCGCTGCCATTATCATGTGTGCCATATCAGTACGAAGGAATCCGTCAGAAGCGTACGTGTTGCGAAGAGAGCGGGCATTCATGTAACAGCTGAAGTAACTCCCCATCATCTCTTGCTCTCAGAGAATGATATTGCCGGGGAGGACACCAATTATAAAATGAATCCGCCGCTCAGAGGGGCTGATGACCAGCAAGCTTTAATAGAAGGACTGCTTGATGGAACGATTGACTTCATTGCAACCGATCACGCTCCCCATACTGAGGAGGAGAAAGCGCAAGGAATGAAGCTTTCGCCATTTGGGATTGTCGGACTTGAAACAGCGTTCCCTCTTCTCTATACAAATCTAGTGAAAAAAGGCGTGCTGACTCTGCAGCAATTAATTGATTTCTTAACCATTAAACCTGCAGAAGCGTTTAATCTTACATATGGAAAATTAGAAAAGGGAGCACCGGCTGATCTTGTCTTGCTGGATTTGGAAAGCGAGCATGAAATCAATCCGGAGGAATTCCTCTCTAAAGGTAAAAACACCCCGTTTGCAGGCTGGAAATGCCAAGGATGGCCGGTAATGACGATGGTCGAAGGAAAAGTGGTTTGGCAGAAAGGAAGAATGCTAGTATGAAAAGACAATTAATCCTAGAAGACGGCACCATCATGATTGGTGAGGCATTCGGCGGAGAAATAGATAAAATTGGCGAAGTTGTTTTTAACACAGGGATGACGGGCTATCAAGAAATTCTATCCGATCCATCCTATTGCGGACAAATCATTACAATGACCTATCCGCTGATTGGGAATTACGGAATTAATCGCGATGATTTTGAATCCATCATGCCTAGTTTGGCGGGGTTGATTGTCAAAGAGGTTGCTGACTTTCCTTCCAATTGGAGAAGCGGCTTCTCATTGGATGAATATATGAAAATCAAGAATATTCCCGGCATCTCTGGGATTGATACACGTAAATTGACACGAATGATTCGGGAAAGAGGAACGGTAAAAGGGGTTATTTGCTCGATTACGAAGGACCCTGAAATGATGCTTCATCAAGTAAGAGCAACCGTACTTCCGAAAAACCAAGTACAAAAAGTTTCTACGAAGAAGCCTTATCCAAGCCCAGGTCGCGGCCATCGTGTCGTAGTTGTTGACTTTGGCATGAAGCATGGCATCCTTCGGGAATTAAATAACCGCGGCTGTGATGTGATTGTTGTACCGCATAACACCACTGCTGAAGAAATCATGACCTTATGTCCAGACGGCATTATGCTCACAAATGGACCTGGAGACCCGGAAAATGTTCCAGAGGCTATCGAAATGATTAAGGAAGTCCTTGGAAAGGTGCCTTTGTTCGGAATTTGTTTAGGGCATCAATTGTTCGCTCTTGCCTGCGGGGCAGAGACGGAAAAAATGAAATTTGGACATAGGGGCTCCAATCACCCTGTTAAGGATCTTCGTACAGGAAAGGTTGCACTCACCTCCCAAAATCATGGCTATACCGTTAACCCTGATTCTGTCATCGGAACGGAAATGGAAATCACTCATATTGCCTTAAACGATGGAACAGTTGAGGGACTGAAGCATAAAGAGTTTGATGCTTTTACCGTTCAATATCACCCTGAAGCATCTCCAGGACCAGAGGATGCGAATTACTTGTTCGACCAATTTATCACGATGATTGAACAGGCTAAATTGAAGGAGGCAGCAGCACTATGAGTAAACGTACAGATATCAAATCCATCCTAGTCATCGGTTCCGGCCCAATCGTTATTGGGCAGGCAGCTGAATTTGATTATGCTGGGACCCAGGCCTGCCTCGCACTGAAAGAAGAAGGATACCGAGTCATCCTGGTCAATTCCAATCCGGCTACGATTATGACTGATACGGAAATTGCCGATGCTGTCTACATAGAACCCTTGACGTTAGAGTTTGTCAGCAAGATTATCCGCAAGGAAAGACCGGATGCTCTTGTTCCGACGCTTGGCGGCCAAACAGGCTTAAACCTCGCTGTTGAACTGGCGAAATCAGGTGTGCTTGAAGAGTGCGGCGTCGAGATTCTTGGTACGAAGCTTTCTGCCATTGAACAGGCTGAAGACAGGGACTTGTTTAGAAGTCTCATGAATGAACTTGGTGAACCTGTACCAGACAGTGAAATCATTCATACATTGGAAGAAGCTCTGACATTTGTTGAAATAGTCGGATACCCAGTGATCGTTCGTCCTGCCTATACGCTCGGCGGTACGGGAGGCGGAATCTGCACAAATGAAACAGAGCTGCGTGAAATCGTAGCCAATGGCCTTAAAAGCAGTCCTGTGACCCAATGCTTGCTTGAGAAGAGCATTGCCGGATTCAAGGAAATTGAATACGAGGTCATGCGCGACTCCAATGATAACGCAATCGTCGTATGTAATATGGAAAATATCGACCCGGTCGGCATCCATACGGGAGATTCCATTGTAGTGGCACCTAGCCAAACCTTAAGCGATCGTGAATATCAGCTGCTTAGAAATGCCTCATTGAAAATTATTCGTGCCCTAAAGATTGAAGGAGGCTGTAATGTTCAGCTGGCACTTGACCCGCATAGCTTTAACTACTACATCATAGAGGTTAATCCGCGTGTAAGTCGTTCTTCTGCTCTAGCGTCGAAAGCAACTGGATATCCTATTGCTAAGCTTGCAGCTAAAATTGCTGTCGGCTTAACGCTGGATGAGATGATCAACCCCGTTACAGGCAGAACCTATGCCAGCTTTGAACCAGCCCTTGATTATGTGGTCACGAAAATTCCAAGATGGCCATTTGATAAATTTGAAGAAGGAAATCGTATCCTTGGCACGCAAATGAAAGCAACTGGAGAAGTCATGGCTATTGGGCGCAATCTCGAGGAATCTCTCCTTAAAGCGATCCGTTCTCTCGAAGTTGGAATCCTGCACTTTGAACTGCCAGGCGGAAGTATGGTAAGTGATGAGGAAATAGAGAAGCAAATCAAGGTAGCGACAGATGAACGCTTGTTCTACCTTGCAGAAGGATTGAAGCGAGGTTTATCCATTGAGACCATTCATGACTGGTGCAAAATTGACCTGTTCTTCCTTTACAAATTCCAAAAAATCGTTCAAATGGAAAGCAGGCTGAAGGAATCTCCGTTCAATCAAGAGGTTTGCCGAGAGGCGAAGAAAATCGGCTTCTCCGATTTTGCCTTGGCGAATCTTTGGGGCTGTACGGAGCTGGACGTTTACAATTGGAGAAAAGAAAAGGAAATTCGCCCGGTTTATAAAATGGTTGATACATGTGCGGCAGAATTTGAGTCAGAGACACCATACTTCTATTCCACCTATGAGGAAGAAAACGAATCTCTTGTGACAGACAAGAAGAGTGTGGTCGTGCTTGGGTCCGGCCCAATTCGCATCGGCCAAGGGGTAGAGTTTGACTATGCAACCGTTCATTCTGTCTGGGCCATTAAAGAAGCCGGATATGAGGCCATTATCATTAACAGCAACCCTGAGACGGTTTCGACTGACTTCAGTATCTCCGATAAATTATACTTTGAGCCGCTCACAATTGAGGACGTTATGAATGTCATAGATTTAGAGAAGCCAGAGGGTGTCATCGTCCAATTTGGCGGACAGACAGCGATTAATCTTGCTTCTGCCTTAGTTGAACGCGGCATCAAGATTCTTGGAACATCTTTAGAGGATGTTGACCGCTCAGAAAACCGGGATATGTTCGAGCATGCCCTGTCTGAGCTTCATATTCCGCAGCCGCTTGGGAAAACGGCGATGTCTGTTGAAGAAGCCGTCGCGGTCGCTGAGTCAATCGGCTATCCAATCCTTGTGCGTCCATCCTATGTACTTGGCGGAAGGGCGATGGAGATTGTCGACCATAAGGAAGAATTGCTTCATTATATGAAGAACGCCGTTAAGGTCAATCCGAAGCATCCGGTCTTGATTGATCGGTACCTAACAGGAAAAGAGATTGAAGTTGATGCCATTTCAGACGGCGAAACAGTCGTCATTCCAGGCATTATGGAGCATATCGAAAGAGCAGGGGTACACTCTGGAGACTCCATCGCTGTCTATCCGCCGCAAAGCATAACGAAAGCTATCAAGGACCGCATTGTGGATTACACGATCAAGCTAGCTAAAGGGCTAAACATCATTGGATTGTTCAATATTCAATATGTTGTATCCAATAATGAAGTGTATGTCATCGAAGTCAACCCGCGTTCAAGCCGGACGGTGCCTTTCTTGAGTAAGATCACGAATGTGCCGATGGCCAACTTGGCGACGAAAGTCATCCTTGGACAAAAGCTTGCTGATCATGGCTTTGAAAACGGCATGGTTGAAGAAAAAGCAGGTGTATACGTAAAAGCACCGGTCTTCTCATTTGCTAAGCTGCGCCAGGTTGAAATAACGCTTGGACCTGAAATGAAGTCTACAGGCGAAGTCATGGGCAAAGATGATACACTCCAAAAAGCACTGTATAAAGCCTTGGTTGCCTCAGGCATCCATATTAAGCAGCATGGCTCAGTCCTCCTCACAGTTGCTGATAAGGATAAGAAAGAAGCGGTTAAACTAGCCAGCCGATTCCATGAAATCGGATATCGTTTGCTTGCAACGAGCGGAACTGCTCAAGTGCTGGCAGATGCAGGCATCCCATGCTCCGTAGTCGGCAAAATAGGCGGCCCTGAACCGAATCTATTGAACATTATTCAGGATGGAAATGCACAATTGGTCATCAATACATTGACAAAAGGCAAGCAGCCGGAGCGTGACGGGTTCAGAATTCGCCGTGAATCTGTTGAGAATGGAATCCCATGCTTGACCTCACTTGATACAGCCAATGCCATTCTTACTGTGCTTGAATCCATGACATTCTCAAGCTCGCCTATGAACCAAATGGAAAAAACGCGGGAGGCAGTAAATCTATGATTGGGCAGCAGCAGATGACGGTCATCAGCCAGACCTTACTTGCTCCGAATATTTATGAATTGACGATGGAGGGGACACTTGTCTCCTCCATGACAATGCCCGGACAATTCGTCCATATTAAAGTATCCGACTCATATGACCCATTGTTGAGAAGACCTATCAGCATTTGCCAGATTGATCAAGAATCATCCCGGTTCACGGTTGTATACCGGGCGGAAGGAAAAGGAACAAAGCGCTTAGCTGAGAAGAAAGCCGGTGAGAAAGTGGATGTACTCGGGCCGCTTGGTAATGGTTTTTCACCGGAAGAGGTGGAGCCGGGAGGCAAGGCTTTATTAATCGGCGGAGGCATTGGAATTCCTCCCCTCCTCCAGCTTTCAAGAGAGCTGGGTGCGAATGGAGTCAAGGTAACCCATATACTTGGTCTCCGCACGGCTGTGGATGTTTTTTATGAAGAAACGTTCAAGGAGCTGGGTGATACGGTTATTACGACGGAGGATGGATCGAAAGGAATTAAGGGTTTTGTGACAAGTGTAGACCTATTGGAAGAATATGATGCGATTTATACATGCGGCCCAACTCCCATGCTAAAAGCGGTTATGCAAAAGTATGCAGGGAAAAAGGTATTCATTTCTCTAGAGGAGCGCATGGGCTGCGGAATTGGCGCATGCTTTGCCTGTGTGTGCAAGACACCTGATGGTGGATATAAGAAGATTTGCAGTGATGGACCTGTATTCCGTTCAGAGGAGGTATTGATTTAATGACAAGCCCATTAACGATTGAACTGCCCGGACTGAAGTTGAAGAACCCAATCATGCCGGCGTCTGGATGCTTTGGATTTGGCCGGGAATTCGCAAATCTTTATGATTTGAGCAAGCTCGGTGCCATCATGATTAAATCAACCACCCTCGAACCGCGCTTTGGAAACCCGACTCCTCGTGTAGCGGAAACCAATGCCGGCATGCTGAACGCAATTGGGCTGCAGAATCCAGGATTGCAAAAGGTGATGGATGAGGAGCTGCCATGGCTTCAATCATTTGATGTCCCCATCATTGCCAATGTAGCCGGTACGGCCATGGAGGATTATGTGGAGACCGCAAAGGAGATCAGCCAAGCGCCCAACGTACATGCACTCGAACTCAATATTTCCTGTCCGAATGTGAAATGCGGCGGCATTCAATTTGGAACAGATCCAGAGACTGCAAAGGAATTGACGAAAGCGGTCAAAGGGGTATCAGACGTACCTGTCTATGTGAAATTATCACCGAATGTCAGTGACATCGTATCGATTGCGAAGGCGGTTGAGGACGGGGGAGCGGATGGTTTGACAATGATTAATACATTGGTCGGCATGCGCATTGATTTAAAGACAGCGAAACCGGTGTTAGCGAATAAGACAGGTGGGTTGTCCGGCCCAGCCATTAAGCCTGTGGCTATCCGCATGATTCATGATGTTTCACAGAATGTATCCATCCCAATCATCGGAATGGGCGGAATCTCGACCGCAGAGGATGTCGTGGAATTCTTCCTCGCAGGAGCAAGTGCTGTAGCGGTTGGGACAGCAAACTTCGTCAACCCATTTGTCTGCCCGGAAATCATTGACGCTTTGCCTGAATTAGTAGAAGAACTCGGGTATGAGCATATATCAGAATGCACGGGAAGGAGCTGGAAGCGGCATGAACAATACACCGGTTATCGCGCTTGATTTTGCCGGAAAGGAAGAGGCACTGCAATTATTAAAAAGGTTCCCTGATGAGAAGTTAGCGGTGAAGATTGGGATGGAGCTTTATTATGCAGAGGGTCCATCAATCGTGACCGCCATAAAGGAAATGGGCCATGATGTATTTCTGGATCTGAAGCTGCACGATATTCCAAATACGGTCAAAAAGGCGATGGAGCGTCTTGCTGTTCTCGGAGCTGATATGGTCAATGTCCACGCAGCAGGAGGTCAGGCGATGATGGAGGCCGCCTTGGAAGGACTTGATAAGGGGATTTCCGCTGGGAAATGCCGTCCATTATGCATCGCGGTTACCCAACTGACGAGCACGACAGAGTCCCAGATGCAAAAAGAACAATTAATCAAGGAGTCATTGACAGAGAGTGTGCTGCACTACGGTCAGCTGGCAAAGGCAGCCAATTTGGACGGGGTTGTTTGCTCCGTGCATGAAGCGATGGACATACATAAACATATAGGGACGGATTTCCTGACAGTAACCCCGGGAATTCGTCTGGCAAATGATCAAAAAGGTGATCAGAAGCGAATTGCAACACCAGCAGAGGCTAGAAGACAAACGAGCGACTTCATCGTTGTTGGAAGATCAATCACAGCGGCTGAAAATCCGCTTGAAGCCTACCATACAATCTTAAAGGAATGGGAGAGAAACAAATGAACAAACAAACAATCGCCGAACATTTACTAAACATCAAGGCTGTTTCCTTAAAGCCGAATGATCCGTTTACTTGGTCTTCCGGGTTAAAATCTCCCATTTATTGCGATAACCGTCTCACCCTATCTTATCCCGCAGTGCGCAAAGAGATTGCTCAAGGCCTAGCAGAGCTGATTCAGACAAAATTCCCGCAAGCAAAGGTTGTTGCAGGTACAGCAACAGCTGGAATCCCGCATGCCGCATGGGTAAGCGAAATCCTTAACCTTCCAATGGTCTATGTACGCTCCAGCGCAAAAGGCCATGGGAAAGGAAACCAGATTGAAGGAATAGTAAAAGAAGGCGATAAGGTGGTCGTTGTCGAAGATTTGATTTCCACTGGCGGAAGCTCTATTACATGTGTGCAAGCATTGCGAGATGCCGGATGCCATGTTGAAGGAGTCGTCTCAATCTTTACATACGAGCTGGAAAAAGCAACGGCTGCATTTAAGGAAGCAGATATCCCTTATTTCTCGCTAACAGATTTCACTACACTGACTGATGCGGCCAAAGAAAAACAGTCCATCTCAGAAGATGAACTGGAAAGCTTAAGGAAATGGAAAGCCAACCCTGCTGAGTGGGGGAAATAAGAGACCGAAACCGGTGAGCCAAAAAGGGCGCACCGGTTTTTATTTTCTTCCAATTGTCCCTTTACAGCAGGAGATTTATTTAGTAGTATTTAAGTAATTACTTAAATACTTATTTTTTATAAGTAAATTAAAAGCGGGGATCAAGATGAACGATACCTTTAAAGCATTATCAGACCCAACCAGAAGAAAAATTTTGGACCTATTGAAAGACGAGGACTTAACTGCCGGAGAGATTCACCAGCATTTTGACATGTCAAAGCCAAGTATCTCCCAGCATTTGAAGATCTTAAAAGGAGCGGGCCTTGTCCATGACATTAAAAAAGGCCAATATGTCTATTACTCGCTGAACACAACCGTTTTGCAGGAACTGGTTTCGTGGGTTTACGATATTACCGGCTCAGAGAAGAAAGACTAAGAGAAAGGGGATACTATGAAAAAACATCTACTATCCATCATCCTGATTGCCATCTCGGCAGCGACATGGCTGGTCTGTTTCCCATCCTTGCCAGAGCAGGTACCGGTTCACTGGGGAGCAGATGGAGCAGACGGCTATCAGCCAAAAGCTATGGCCTTCTTCACCCTGCATGCACTTATGATCGGCATCTACCTCTTTATGACAGCCATTCCGAAGATTGACCCGAAGAAAAAGAATTACAAGTATTTTTCCAAAGCTTACTATGTGACAAACCTCAGTATCGTTATTTTATTCTTTATCATTAATATGCTGATTCTTCTAACCTCTCTTGGGTATGACATCCCAATGAAAAGCTTGGCTGTGCTGCTCGTTGGCCTGCTCTTTCTAGTCATCGGTAATTATATGCAGCAGGCAAAGCAAAACTTCTTCTTCGGCATCCGTACACCGTGGGCATTAATGGATGAAACCAATTGGAGAAAAACACACCGTCTCGGCGGCAGGCTGTTTATGATTGGCGGGGTCATGATCCTGCTGACCTTCTTCCTGCCAGCAAACTATGAAATGTATATCATGTTTTCAGTCGTTGCAATGGTCTCCGTTATACCAATGGCATACTCCTATTTATTATTTCGGAAGATAGATAATCAAGGGTAAGAATGACGAGCTCCCGGCTTGAGGCCGGGGGCTCTTTTGTGGTTTTGGAAAGTGGAGGGGGGAGAGGTGTGGGATAAGCCACGCACTACCCACCCTTTCCCCAGGCATTGGGCAGGAAAGGTGGGAAAGGAGTGGGAGGAGTGTGGGAAGAGCCAGGCATTGCCCATGCTTTCCCCAGGCTCGGGGCAGGAAAGATGGGAAAGGGGTGGGAGAGGTGCGGGAAGAGCCAGGCATTGCCCATGCTTCCCCCAGGCTCGTGGCAGGAAAGGTGGGAAAGGGGTGGGAGAGGTGCGGGATAAGCCACGCACTGCCCATGCTTTCCCCAGGCATTGGGCAGGAAAGGTGGGAAAGGGGTGGGAGAGGTGTGGGATAAGCCACGCACTCCCCATGCTTTACCCAGGCTCGGGGCAGGAAAGGTGGGAAAGGAGAGGGAGAGGTGCGGGATAAGCCAGGCACTGCCCATGCTTTCCCCAGGCTCGGGGCAGGAAAGGTGGGAAAGGAGAGGGAGAGGTGTAGGATAAGCCAGGCACTGCCCACCCTTTCCCCAGGCATTGGGCAGGAAAGGCGGGAAAGGGGTGGGAGAGGTGCGGGATAAGCCACGCATTGCCCATGCTTTCCCCAGACTTCGAGTAGGAAAGCTGGGACTGGGGTGGGAGAGGTGCGGGATAAGCCACGCATTGCCCATGCTTTCCCCAGACTTCGAGTAGGAAAGCTGGGACTGGAGTGGGATAAGTCTGGGTCAAGCAACGCCCCCCTGCCTCTATTCCGCAAATGAGACAAGAAAAACCCTTCTCATCCGCCAAATAAAAAAGATGCCTCTCTACTACAGGAGGCATCTTTTTTTGAAATAATCATTACTTCTTTAATGAAAGCACAAGTTCTTCATCTGGTGTCACATAATATGTTGTTTGATTATCATAGGTGACGAATCCTGGTTTTGCGCCGGCTGGTTTTTTGACATGTCTGATTAAGGTTGAGTCAACTGGTACCTGGCTTGATTGGCGTGCTTTGCTGAAGTAGGCAGCGAGGGTGGCCGCCTCTTTGATTGTCTGGTCCGATGGTTCGGCATCCCGGATGACGACATGGGAGCCTGGGATATCCTTTGTATGGAACCAGAGGGCATTCTTTGGTGCAAGCCGGTTGGTCAGGTATTCATTTTGCTTGTTGTTTTTACCGACGAGAATTTCGGTGCCGTCACTTGAGACATAGGTGTCGAGTGTTGGCTTCAAGTCTTTTTTCTTGCTGCCTTTTTTGCTGACGCGCTTCTTGACGTAGCCGCCTTCCTCGAGTTCCTCGCGAATCTCCAATAAGTCCCTTGGGGAAGCGGTGTTCATTTGGTGAATGAGATTATCGAGATAATCGATTTCTTTTTTCGTGAGCTCGATTTGTTCGTTTACATAGCTTACGGATTTTTTCGCCTTTTGGTATTTGGCGAAATATTTTTGAGCATTCTCGGATGGTGTAAGCCGTTCGTTCAACTCAATCGTGAGGCTCGGCTGGTTTTCATCATAGAAGTCGATAACCTCTGCTTGCTTCATGCCTTTTTTCAAGGCGTATATATGGCTTGTGATTAGCTCGCCGTATTTTTTGAAGATTTCTGCCTTTTCAGAATCAGCAAGTGTTTCCTCGAGCTTTAGCAATTTCTTCTCATTTTTTTCTTTTTCGTTTTGCAGGAGACGTTCAAGGTCATGGGCTTGCTGCTTAACGCGGTCCCTGTCTGCCTTTTGGAAATAGAAGCGGTCGAGGAGCTCGCTTAATGAGTCATAATGCTTTTTTGAGCCTTTTACATGTTCTAGATCAAGGAGGTAGAAGGCTTCCTTCGGCCCGCCGGTGATTAAGGTTGGTTCATATTGATGGGAATCAATCTGCTCCATTAAGCTTTTGAAGCTTTCGGGAAGTGTTTCCCTGTTTACCAATCCTGCTCGATACGTAATCTCCTTGGCGAGGAGTGGGGACATCCCTTGAAAGGTTGAAACAAGCTGTTTGTCTAATCGCCCGGCAAAATAATCAAGGTGGGTTAATCCCTTCTCCATGTCTGTCAATGGGCTGAATTTATCCTGCTCAGGCGGAAGAACATATGGGTGGCCAGGCAGCAAGGTCCGGTAGCTGTTTAAGGATGGGGGAACATGCTTGATGCAATCAATGATCATGTTCTTTTCCTCATCAACAAGGATGATATTGCTGTGTTTCCCCATAATTTCAATAATCAACAGCTTTGGAGCGAGATCCCCGATTTCGTTACGCCCATTGACCTTAAAGGTTATGAGCCTCTCAAGGCCCGGCTGTTCAATTCTTTCTATAAAATATCCTTCCAAATGCTTGCGAAGCAGCATGCAAAACATTGGGGCGTCTGTTGGGTTTTCATAGCTTTCTCCTGTCAGCTGAACACGCGCATAGCTTGGATGGGCAGAGAGGAGAAGCTTATGGTTTTCTCTTCCGGCTCTGACAACGAGAATTAATTCATTCTTATATGGCTGGTGAATCTTCGTAATTCGTCCGCTTTTGAGCGTGGCGGATAGTTCCTCCGTCATGGCTCTAGTGAAAAATCCGTCAAAGGACATGTCTAACACCTTCTTCATTATGGCAGCTGTGTATCTGCCAGTCTCTTTAAATTTCTATAGCCTAACAAGTATAGCATTTTTCGGGACAACTCTGAATAAACATGTACAAAAGTAAGTCATTCGGATTGTAGAAGGAGGTTGTACTCGTTACATGAAGTTGGTAGAAATGGACAAAGAACAGTTACAATCCGCTTTTAATGTCGATATGAAAAAGGGATTGAGCCATCAGGAGGCAAAGAAACGCTTAAAGCAATACGGACAGAATGAACTGGCAGAGGGTGAGAAGCAGTCTGCGCTCATACTGTTCTTCAATCAATTTAAGGATTTCATGGTTTTAATCCTGCTTGCGGCCACCCTGGTGAGCGGGTTGCTTGGAGAGTATGTTGATGCTATTGCGATTATCATGATTGTGCTTGTTAACGGATTTTTGGGTTTTTTCCAAGAACGGAAGGCAGAGAAGTCTTTATCTGCGTTAAAGGAAATGGCAGCGCCGCAAATGATGGTGCAAAGGGATGGTTTATGGACGAAGGTTCAGGCTAAGGACTGTGTTCCGGGAGATATCGTTAAATTTGTCAGCGGTGACCGGATTGGCGCAGATATCCGCATCACGAAGGCGCAAAGCCTGGAGGTGGAGGAGTCTGCCTTAACCGGTGAATCTCTTCCGGTTATGAAATCGGAAGGTGCAATGGTAAAGGAAAGCGCAGGTATTGGTGATCAGGTGAATATGGCCTTTATGGGAACGCTCGTGACGAGAGGGTCTGGCGAGGGAGTGGTTGTTGCAACCGGGATGAAAACAGCGATGGGACAGATTGCTGATTTACTGCAGAATGCCCAAAGTCAGCAAACTCCGCTGCAAATTCGGCTTGAGCAATTAGGGAAGATCTTAATTGTGGCTGCCTTGTTCCTGACCTTATTAGTGGTTGGTATTGGCGTTTTGCAAGGAAATAATTTATATACAATGGTTCTTGCCGGAGTATCACTCGCTGTTGCGGCTATTCCAGAAGGATTGCCAGCCATTGTCACGGTTGCTCTCTCGCTCGGCGTGCAGCGGATGATTCGAAAAAATGCCATTGTGCGCAAGCTGCCTGCGGTTGAGACGTTAGGGTGTGCATCGGTTATTTGTTCAGACAAAACCGGGACCATGACCGAGAATAAAATGATGGTGACAAGGCTCTGGATTGGCGGCCGGGATTGGACGGTTACCGGTAAGGGGTTTGAACCTTCAGGTGAGTTTGAATGCTTGCAGGGAAGCACGGATGACACAGAGGTCAGGCAGCTTTTGACTTACGGAATTCTTTGTAATAATGCTGAACTGAAATTAAAGAAAAAGAATTATTATATAGAAGGCGATCCGACTGAAGGGGCCATGCTTGTTGCAGCTATGAAAAAAGGAATCGATCGTCAGCTTCAATTTGAGAATTATCAGCTATTAAAGGAATTTCCGTTTGAATCTGAGCGGAAGCTGATGAGTGTAATGGTTAAGGATGCGAATGGCAGGCAATTTGTCATTACAAAGGGAGCCCCGGATGTGCTGCTTGGCCGATGCGGCTCTGTACAAATGAATGGGCGCATGCAGCGGATGGATGAGAAGATGCTATCAACCATTATGGCCTCAACGGAGCAAATGGCTGAACAAGCCCTGCGAACGATTGCGGTTGCTTATAAAAGTGTTCCTGCCAATACGGCGATCCTTGATGAGAATGATGCGGAATGTGAACTCGTTTTCCTTGGATTGCAGGGAATGATGGACCCGCCGAGGGCAGAGGTGGCCCAGGCTGTTCAGGAATGCCGGGATGCGGGAATCAAGACGGTGATGATTACAGGCGACCATATGATAACCGCAAAGGCAATAGGAGAGAACCTCGGCATTTATCGAAAAGGCGACAGAGTCATTTCTGGAGCGGAATTGGACAAAATGTCAGCTGAGGACCTGACGGAGGTCGTGGAGGAAACATCCGTGTTTGCACGCGTGTCTCCGGAGCATAAGCTGAAGATTGTATCTGCATTCCAGGAAAGAGGCCATATCGTCGCAATGACGGGAGATGGCGTCAATGATGCTCCGGCAATCAAGGCAGCTGATATTGGCATTGCGATGGGGATTTCTGGTACAGATGTTGCAAAGGAGACCTCCTCTTTAATTCTCTTGGATGATAATTTCGCCACGATTAAGGCAGCGATTAAGGAAGGACGGAATATTTACGAAAATATTCGAAAGTTCATCCGTTATTTGCTCGCCTCAAATGTTGGGGAAATCTTGGTCATGTTGTTTGCCATGATCATCGGGCTGCCGCTTCCACTCTTGCCAATCCAAATTTTATGGGTGAATCTCGTAACAGATGGGTTGCCGGCAATGGCACTTGGGCTTGATCAGCCGGAGGAAAATGTAATGAAACGTCCGCCGCGGCACCCGAAGGAGGGGGTATTTGCCAGAGGTCTTGGCTGGAAGATTATCTCGAGGGGATTTTTGATTGGTTCGGCGACCTTGCTGGCATTTGTGACGGTCTATAAGTCAAATCCGGATAATCTACAATATGCCCAGACGGTTGCCTTCGCCACTTTAGTGCTAGCACAGTTGATCCATGTATTCGACTGCAGGAGCGAGAAGTCGATCTTCTCACGCAATCCCTTTGGGAACAAGTACCTCGTGTGGGCTGTGCTCTCCTCTATTGCGTTAATGGTCGTCGCGCTTTATTATCCGCCGCTTCAGGCAGTGTTCCATACCGTCTCGATTGAACCTCGGGATTGGCTCTTGATTGTTGGTATGGCATCGATTCCAACTTTTTTGCTGGCTGGAACATTTTATGTAAGTAAATCGAAATAAATTGTGATATAATTTTTAAGGTAGTAGAGGGTTCTCTATTACCTTTTTATTTTTATATGGTTTCATTTTAGATAGTGAAACGGTGTAGATTGGAGCTGTTGCTAAATGATCTTAAGCATGACTGGTTATGGAAGAGCAAAAAACGAAGATGATACATTGGCTATTACTGTAGAGATGAAAAGTGTCAATCACCGTTTTTTTGAGTGCAGTATCCGATCGCCTCGACAATTAATGATGTATGAAGACAGAATGAAAAAGATTATTCAGCAAAAGTTACAAAGGGGTAGAATTGAAGTCTTTATCAGCCTCCAAGGAGAAGGGGCTGTTAAGCGGGTTGTAACGCCTAACTGGGAACTAATGGACCAGATTATGAATATATCATCTGAATTCAACAGCAGGTTCAGCGCTTTTACAGAAACGAAGCTGACCGACCTGCTCCAGCTTGAGCACTTCATTCAGATAGAGGAAAAAGAACAGGACAACTCAAGTCTCGAAGGCTTGCTGTTGAAGACTGTGGAAGAAGCAGCCGCACATCTATCCTCCATGAGGGAGAAGGAAGGCCAATTTCTAAAACAGGATTTATTGGGACATTTACAAAAGCTTCAGGGGGAACTTGAGGTTGTCGAAAGGCTTGCTCCGACTGTGCCGAAAGCTTATGAAGCACGATTGAAGCAAAAACTTGAAGAAGCTGTCGGGGATGCTTATGATAAAAATAGGCTGCTGACTGAGATTGCTTTGTTTACGGATAAAGCGGATATACATGAAGAAATCTCAAGGCTGAAAAGCCATATTGTCCAATTTGCTGAGGGTCTGGAGGCATCCGGTCCTATTGGAAGAAAGCTTGATTTCCTCATCCAGGAAATGAATCGTGAAACCAATACAATTGGTTCTAAGGCAAGTGATTCAGGCATCGCAAAAGAAGTGGTCGAAATGAAGGCGATTCTTGAGAAAATGAAAGAGCAAGTCCAAAATGTAGAATAAACAGAGTTTATGACCATACATACAAGCAAACAATAGGGATGGAGGCTAATCAATGTCAATCAAATTAATCAATATCGGTTTTGGGAACATCGTTTCCGCCAATCGTATTGTAACCATTGTTAGTCCGGAGTCGGCACCTATAAAGAGAATTATCCAGGATGCAAGGGATAAAGGCTCATTAGTGGATGCCACGTATGGAAGAAGGACGCGCGCAGTCATCATTACAGATAGTGACCATGTCGTTTTATCAGCTGTTCAGCCGGAAACGGTAGCAGCAAGATTACATGATCGAGATGAAAGCGTGTCGGAAGGATAGGTGAAAGTGTTGGAAGAAAAAGGATTATTAATCGTATTATCGGGGCCATCAGGTGTTGGAAAAGGAACGGTAAGAAAAGCCATCTTTGACCAGCCTGATGTTAATTTTGAATATTCTATCTCAGCGACCTCCCGTAAGCCTAGGGAGGGAGAGGTTCATGGGGTTGATTATTTCTTCAAAACGCGTGAGCAATTTGAAAACATGATTGCCAATGATGAACTGCTTGAGCATGCTGAATATGTTGGCAATTATTATGGCACTCCGATTGAGTACGTTAAGAAGACCTTGGAGGAAGGAAAGGACGTCTTCCTTGAGATTGAAGTACAAGGGGCAAAGCAAGTTAGAGAGAAATTCCCGGATGGGCTGTTTATTTTCCTTGCGCCTCCAAGTCTGAAGGAATTGGAGAACCGCATCGTGACAAGGGGAACGGAAACGGATGAGTTAATCCGCAACCGCATGAAAGCTGCTCGTGAAGAAATTGAAATGATGAACCTATATGATTATGTGGTCGAAAATGATCGTGTCGAGCATGCATGTGAGCGAATCAATTCTATTGTTGTTGCTGAGCATCTCCGCCGTGAACGTGTGGAAAAACGATATCGAAAACTATTGGAGGAAGAAAAATAATATGTTATATCCATCTATTGACGCATTGTTAACGAAAATTGATTCAAAGTATTCTTTAGTATCTGTGGCAGCTAAGCGTGCCCGCTTCTTACAGGAATCAGGCGAGCCTTCTAGAATCGCAAAGCCGGTTTCACATAAATATGTCGGCAAAGCGCTTGAAGAAATCCATTCAGGCGACCTTACCTACAAAGTTGTTTCAGACGAAGTTCTAGATTATTGATATAACAGAAAGAAAACAACCTTACAGCTTCTGAAGGTTGTTTTTTTTGCTGGCAGTAATACCGTGCACCGTTTATAGTAAAGAATAATAGGAATAAGTTTGCGGGAAAAGCATTTCCCGCTTTTTTTAGAAGACTGTACGGAAAGCCCGTATAAAGCTGGGTGAACAGCCGGGAAGCACAGTCTGCAGAATAGTTGATGGCGGAGGGAAAGAAATGCTGAAAGATAAGAAAATCCTTTTGTTTGTTACCGGCGGAATTGCCGTTTATAAAGCAGCGACCCTAACGAGCAAGCTTGTGCAGGCAGGGGCAGAGGTTAAGGTTGTTATGAGTGAATCTGCCATGAAGTTTGTCACACCGCTCACGTTTCAGTCCTTGTCTAGAAATGACGTCTTCTTTGACACATTTGATGAAAAAATCCCTGGGAAGATTGCTCATATCGATTTGGCTGATTGGGCAGATGCTGCTGTTATTGCTCCTGCGACAGCCAATATCATTGGGAAATTGGCGAACGGGATTGCAGATGATATGGTGTCTACCATTCTGCTTGCTGTAACGGCTCCACTTTTCATTGCACCAGCGATGAATGTCCATATGTATGAGCATAAGGCAGTGCAGCGCAATATGAATCGCTTGCGTGAGGATGGCTATTCCTTTATTGAACCGAATGAAGGATATCTGGCCTGTGGTTATGTCGGAAAAGGCAGGCTGGAGGAGCCGGAGGCCATTGTCGAAGTGCTGAGCGCGCACTTTGATCCAGGTACACGTCCTTTATATGGGAAAAGGATCCTTATTACGGCAGGACCCACCCGAGAGAAAATTGACCCAGTCCGATATGTATCTAATTATTCAACAGGAAAGATGGGCTATTCTCTGGCAGAGGCAGCGCTGAAGATGGGGGCTGAGGTCACCGTGGTAAGCGGTCCAGTTACCGTCATACCGCCGTCTGGCGCCCGAGTCATTTCAGTTGAGAGTGCATTGGAGATGTATGAGGCAGTCATGGAGGAAATGACAAAAGCAGATATTATCATCGGCACAGCCGCTGTGGCAGATTATAAACCGCTTCAAGCAGCAAGCCAGAAGGTCAAGAAGCAGGATGGAGATATGAGCCTGGCGATGACCAGGACGAAAGATATTCTAGCGGAAGCCGGGAGACGAAAAAACGGACAAATTCTAATCGGTTTCGCTGCGGAAACGAATAATGTGGAAGAGTACGCCAAGAAAAAGCTTGTGAAGAAGAATGCGGATATGATTGTGGCCAATGATGTCATGAAAGAGGGAGCAGGCTTTGGCACAGACACAAATATTGTGACACTTTACAAGAAAGATGGCACCTCAGTGGAATTGCCGTTAATGAGCAAGCTTGAGACTGCAGAGGCAATTCTGAATGAAGCAGCCAGGATGGAACCCATCGAGGCAAATGTGTAATGATAGCTGAAGTCATTGTCGATGTGCCGGCCCAGCAAACGGACCGGCCTTTTGATTACCGTGTCCCCGATAAATGGGCCGGAATGATTCAAGAAGGCATGAGGGTTACAGTACCATTCGGACCGCGTAAGCTGCTTGGTTTTGTGGTGAGACTGAAGGAGACCTCTGAGTTTAAGGCGTTAAAGAGTATCAGCGGTCTTCTAGATATAGAGCCAGCTCTGAATAAAGAGCTCCTTGAACTCGGGCATTGGCTGGCTGATGAGACGATGTGCTTTAAGATCTCCGCCTTCCAAGCAATGCTTCCGGCAGCCATGAAGGCGAAATATGAAAAGCAAGTCAGGCTCTCAAGGGGCATGTCAGCAGCAGATCTGCTGCCGGAGCTCCAGTCTGCCTTTCAAAAAACAGGAACCGTTAAATGGGATGATGTCCAAAATGATGCGTTATTGCCGCTCATAAAAGCTGAAATGGACCGTGGAGTGCTAGAGCTCTCCATCAAAGTCAGCAATAAAGGAAATGTAAAAAAGGAAAAATATATTAAGCCTCTGCTCGACCGGGACGGCCTGATAAATCAGCTGAATGCAACGGCCAAAACCGCTAAGAATCAAAGGCTTGTGCTGAATTATTTCTTAGAGAACAACGAGGAGGTCTCCCTGTCAAAAGTTTTGAAGGAGACAGGTTTATCCGGCTATTCAGCACTTAAACCGCTCGTCAATAAAGGTGTTCTTCACATGGAAGAACGAGAATCCTACCGGGATCATTATGACCAGCAGGAATTTGAGCCAGATGCTACCTTACCCCTGACAGAAGAGCAGCGTGGTGCAATGGGACCGATTGAGAGGGCTGTAGCGGAGAAAAGGAATGAAACCTTCCTGCTGTACGGGGTAACTGGAAGCGGCAAAACGGAAATCTATCTTCAATCCATCAAGCGCATTGTCGATCAAGGGAAAGAAGCCATTGTGCTTGTGCCGGAGATATCGTTAACCCCCATGATGGTTACACGCTTTAAACGCCGCTTTGGCAATTTGGTTGCCGTGTTACATAGCGGATTGTCCACTGGTGAAAAATATGATGAGTGGAGGAAAATTCAGCGTGGCGAGGTGAAGGTTGTCGTTGGGGCAAGATCTGCTGTATTCGCTCCGTTTACGAATATCGGCCTGATTATCATTGACGAGGAGCATGAGGGCAGCTATAAGCAGGAGGAGACACCGAGGTATCATTCAAGGGATGTCGCTTTGAAACGGGCAGGCCATCATCATTGCCCGGTTATCCTAGGCAGTGCCACTCCGTCGCTTGAAACCTTTGCCCGTGCAAAAAAAGGGGTATATACCTTGCTCACGCTGAAAAGCCGTGTCAATCAGCGGGCCTTGCCGGAAGTGTCTATCGTTGACATGAGGGATGAAATGAGAGGCGGGAATCGTTCTATGTTTTCTGAGCTTCTATTTGAGAAGCTGAAGGAGCGAGTGGAAAAAGGTGAGCAATCCGTCTTAATGCTTAATCGGCGCGGACATTCATCCTTTGTCATGTGCCGCAATTGCGGTTTGGTTGTTACTTGTCCAAACTGTGATGTGTCAATGACCTTCCACCGCGTCCAGTCGCTCATGAAATGTCACTACTGCGGGCTGGAAGAGAGAGTGCCGGATGTATGCCCTGATTGTGGAAGTGACCATATCCGCTATTTTGGAACCGGTACGCAAAAGGTTGAGGAGGAACTTGGCAAACTGATGCCGCATGCAAGAGTCATCCGGATGGATGTTGATACAACAAGTCGTAAGGGAGCTCATGAGGCTTTATTGAAGAAGTTTGAGGATGGACAGGCTGATATTCTGCTCGGCACGCAAATGATTGCTAAGGGCCTGGATTTCCCGAAGGTAACGCTCGTCGGTGTTTTATCGGCTGATACAATGCTCCATCTGCCGGACTTCCGGGCATCTGAACGAACATTCCAACTGCTTACACAGGTGAGCGGACGTGCGGGCAGGCATGAGCTGCCTGGCGAGGTCGTCATCCAAACCTATACGCCAGAGCATTACAGCATCCAGCTCGCCGCCGAACAGGATTATGAGGGATTCTTCATGCGGGAGATGTTTCTAAGGAAGCAAAATGATTATCCACCGTATTATTATATCGCCCTATTGACCGTATCTCATGAGGATGTGCTGAAGGCAATGGATACGGCAGATAAGATTACGACATTCATTAAGAGGAATGTCGGCCCGCATACAGTGGTGTTCGGACCATCTGCTTCTCCTATGTCTAGAATCAATAATAGATATAGATACCAATGTCTGATAAAATACAAGCGGGAACCGAAACTAACGGAAATCTTAAAAACATTAAATGAAACATATGGACGAAATGCTGCACAATCCGGTCTTCAACTGTCGATTGATGTGAATCCGTTTATTATGATGTAGAAAGAAGGAAAAAAGAAGTGGCTGTATTACCAATCGTGAAACATCCAGACAAGAGGCTGGAGACAACCTGCAAGAAGGTAGAGGTCTTTGATAAGAAATTAGCAAAGCTGCTTGATGATATGTACGATACGATGATTGAGGCTGATGGCGTAGGTCTTGCTGCTCCTCAAATCGGCAAAAATATTCAAGTAGCCATCGTTGATGTGGATGATGAATCTGGAACAATTGAATTGATCAATCCCGAACTCATTGAAAGTAATGGGAAGGATACGGATATAGAAGGGTGCTTGAGCTTCCCGGGAATTTACGGGGAGGTTGAAAGACCGACATTTGTAAAGGTTCAGGCACAGGACCGCTTTGGCAGATGGTGCGTGATAGAGGCGGAGGATTATATGGCAAGAGCGATTCTCCATGAGATGGACCATCTGGAGGGAGTGCTGTTTACCTCGAAGGTAAGCCGTTATGTGAGTGAAGAAGAGTTGGAAGGATATGAAGCAGAATGACAAGAATCGTATTTATGGGCACGCCGGATTTTTCCGTAGGCGTCTTGGAACGTTTAATTGAAGATGGGTATTCAGTTGTCGGGGTTGTTACGCAGCCAGACCGTCCTGTAGGCCGTAAACGTGTGCTGACACCGCCGCCGGTTAAGGTGACCGCCGAAAAGCATGGTATTCAAGTGCTTCAGCCTGAGAAAATCAGACTGGATGAAGAGGTCGATAAAGTATTGGCGCTTGAGCCAGATTTAATCGTGACAGCTGCATTTGGACAAATTCTGCCGAAACGTCTGCTTGAGGCACCTAAATACGGCTGCATTAACGTCCACGCGTCCTTGCTTCCAGAACTGCGCGGTGGAGCGCCGATTCATTATGCAATCATACAGGGAAAAGAGAAAACCGGCGTGACAATCATGTATATGGTGGAAAAATTAGACGCAGGAGACATGCTTGCAAAAGTAGAAGTGCCAATCGAGGAAACCGATCATACAGGAAGTCTGCATGATAAATTAAGCGCTGCTGGGGCAGAGCTGACTTCAAAGACAATTCCAGCCCTTTTAAACGGGGAAATCACTCCTGTGAAGCAGAATGAGGAAGACGCGACTTTCGCTTCAAATATTAAACGGGAGCAGGAATTAATCGATTGGACAAAAACCGGCGAAGAGATTTATAACCATGTACGTGGTTTGCATCCGTGGCCAGTCGCCTATACTTTATTTAAAGGGAAAGTCATTAAGGTTTGGTGGACAGAAAAAGTATCCTCCACAAAGGCTGGCGAACCTGGAGAGGTGCTTGAACTTCTTAAGGATGGTATCCTTGTGAAGACTGGAAATCATACAGCTATTAAGATTACGGAATTACAGCCTGCCGGCAAGAAAAGAATGAGCGCCGAGCAAATGCTAAGAGGTGCACATGATTTTGCGCCAGGAATGAAATTGGGAGAATAAAGAATGCCTCAAAAAAAGAATGTCAGGGAAATTGCCCTGGATATATTAACGGCTGTACAAAAGAATAAAGCATACAGCAATCTATCACTTAACCACGCGATTAAGGAATCGGAGCTATCTTCAAAAGATGTCGGCTTATTAACCGAACTTGTGTATGGCACGATTCAGCGTGAAATGACATTGGACTATTATATAACCCCATTTATCAAAAATCCTAAAAAAATGCAGCCTTGGGTACTGAGTTTATTGAAAATGACCGTCTTCCAGATGCAATACTTAGATCGCGTGCCAGACAGGGCAGCCATTCATGAAGCGGTCGAAATTGCGAAGAAAAGAGGCCATCGGGGTGTAGCATCGCTTGTGAACGGCGTGCTTCGTTCCATTCAGCGTGAGGGAGTGCCTGATATCTCAGCAATCAAAGACCCGCTTGAGAGGATTTCCATTTCAACCAGCCATCCGCTCTGGCTCGTGAAGCAATGGGCTCAGCAATTTGGTTTGGAGAAAACGGAACAAATGTGCGAGGAAAACCTGCATGCACCAGTTCAGACAGCAAGGGTTAATAGACTGAAAACAACGAGGGAAGAGGTTCTGAAAATCCTTGCAGAGGAAGGATTTACGGCAGAGCCGAGCCTCTTGAATGAAGATGGTATCCGGTCCTTGCGCGGCAATCTGGCATTGTCTGATGCATATAAGAATGGACTGATCTGCATTCAGGATGAGAGCTCTATGCTTGTTGCCCACGCGGTTTCACCAAATGGAGAAGAGATGGTGCTGGACAGCTGTGCCGCTCCTGGCGGTAAAACAACGCATATGGGTGAGAGAATGGAGAATGAGGGGAAAATTATTGCCCTTGATTTGCATGCTCATAAGACAAAATTAATTGATGAACAGGCAATGAGACTTGGTTTGTCGAATATAGAGACTAGACAGATGGATGCACGAAAAATTGCAGAGTTTTTCGAGCCGCAAACATTTGATAAAATATTAGTAGATGCCCCATGCTCAGGCCTCGGTGTGCTGAAGAGAAAGCCGGATGCCAAATATACAAAAACAGAGGCAGACCTTCATTCTTTATCAGCCATCCAATTAACGATCCTAAGGAAAGTATCCGGACTCGTAAAGGCTGGGGGAACAATCACGTATAGCACATGCACGGTAGGCAGAGAAGAAAATGAAGCGATTATCGATGCCTTTTTAGAGGAGAACAAGGAGTTTGAACGAGACCTTACCCTTGCAAGTCGACTGCCTGAAGCTGTCAAGCCATATGTCAACGAGAACACTGTACAAATACTACCACAATATTTCGGAAGTGATGGATTCTTCATTGCTTCCATTCGAAGGAAGGCTTAATAATGGAACAATCAAAAGTGAAGGCAGTAAAGAAGCAGGATGAAAAGCCGTCAATCTACTCCTTGCAGCTAGATGAACTAAAAGAATGGCTCGAACAAAATGGCGAAAAGGCATTTCGAGCATCACAAATATATGAATGGCTATATGAGAAGAGAGTATCCTCCTTTGAGGATATGACGAATCTTTCAAAGGATCTTCGAACCAAATTGGCGGAATCCTTTACCTTAACAACCTTAAACACGCTTATTCAGCAAACATCCAAGGATGGCACGATCAAATTCTTATTTGAGCTGCATGATGGCTACTCCATTGAAACGGTTCTAATGAGACATGATTACGGTAATTCAGTCTGTGTTACCACTCAGGTTGGCTGCCGGATTGGCTGTACGTTCTGTGCATCCACATTAGGCGGGCTGAAACGAAATCTGGAGGCAGGAGAAATCGTCGCACAGGTCGTAAAAGTACAGCAAGCGCTTGATGAGCTTGGTGAGCGCGTCAGTTCCGTCGTTATCATGGGTATTGGCGAGCCGTTCGATAATTACGATAATATGATGTCCTTCCTGCGCATTATCAATCATGATAAAGGGTTGAATATCGGTGCCCGTCATATTACGGTGTCAACGAGCGGAATTGTACCGAAGATCTATAAGTTCGCCGATGAGAAGCTTCAGATTAACTTTGCTATTTCCCTTCATGCGCCGAATACGGAGCTGCGAAGCAAATTAATGCCAATTAACCGGGCTTATAAGCTTCCTCAGCTGATGGAGGCTGTTAAGTATTATGTGGATAAAACAGGCCGGCGCATCACGTTTGAGTATGGTTTATTCGGCGGGGAGAATGATCAGGTTGAGCATGCGGAGGAATTGGCTGCCTTAATTAAGGGATTGAAATGCCACGTAAACTTAATTCCGGTCAACTATGTGCCGGAGAGAGACTATGTACGTACCCCGAAAGAGCAAATCAAACTATTTGAAGATACGCTTAAAAAGCATGGTGTGAACGTAACGACAAGAAGAGAACAAGGGCATGATATTGATGCGGCATGCGGACAGCTGCGTGCGAAGGAAAGGAAAGAAGAGACGAGGTGAAGGGATGAAGGCTGTTTTTAGGACTGACCGGGGAAAGGTTAGAGTGCATAATGAGGACCAAGGAGGGATCTTCTTTCGAGAAGAACCCTCTTATATGGCTTTTGCCATCATTGCTGATGGGATGGGCGGTCATCGAGCAGGAGATGTCGCAAGCGAGATGACTGTTTCTATCTTGAAGGAAGCGTGGGAGAAAACGGACCTTGATGAAGCGCCTGCTTCCATCGAATCATTTTTACAAGACCAAATTCAAATCGCTAATCGTGAGCTTCACCGCCATTCTCAGACACATGAGGAATGTGAAGGAATGGGAACGACCATTGTTGCGGTACTTTGCACCGAGCGGAGTGCAACAATTGTTAATGTGGGTGATTCTCGATGTTATTTGTTTAATGAAGATGGGTTTAAACAAGTTACGGAAGACCATTCTTTAGTTAATGAATTAGTGCGTTCCGGTCAAATATCCAAAGAAGACGCCGAGCATCATCCAAGAAAGAATGTCATCCTCAGAGCACTAGGTACAGAAGCAACTGTGGAGGTAGATGTCCGGACGATTGTGTTTGAGGAAGGGGATTTACTCCTCCTTTGTTCGGACGGCCTTTCTGATAAATTATCAGAAGCAGAAATACGGGATATCCTTATGAGCGGCCAATCGCTTGATGAGATGGCAGATACGTTTATTCAAAGGGCGAATGATAATGGGGGAGAAGATAATATCACTCTAGCAATCCTTCTTCACAACTTTGAAAGTGAAAGAGGGTGAGTTGAATGTTGATAGGGAAAAGAATCAGCGGCCGTTATAAGATCATCCGCATGATTGGCGGCGGCGGCATGGCGAATGTATATCTGGCGAGAGATATGATTCTTGACCGTGATGTGGCATTGAAGGTTCTCCGGATGGATTTCTCTAATGATGAGGAATTCATCAAGCGGTTTCACCGTGAGGCACAATCGGCAACCAGTCTGACTCACCCGAATATTGTCAGTATTTATGATGTCGGTGAAGAGGACGGTATTTATTATATCGTGATGGAATATGTTGATGGCATGACGCTTAAGCAATACATCCAGGCTTTTTCTCCGATACCTGTAGAGAAAGCACTCGACATTATGAAACAAATTACGTCCGCTTTAGCGCTTGCGCACCAAAATCACATTGTACATAGAGATATCAAGCCTCATAATGTTTTGATCGATCATGAGGATAATGTGAAAATAACGGATTTTGGCATTGCGATGGCGCTGAGTGCGACATCTATTACTCAAACAAACTCTGTGTTGGGCTCTGTCCATTATCTTTCCCCAGAACAAGCGAGGGGCGGGATGGCAAACAAAAAGTCTGACATCTACTCCCTTGGGATCGTCATGTTCGAGCTGCTGACAGGCAGGCTGCCTTTCTCGGGAGAGTCGGCTGTTTCCATTGCTTTAAAGCATTTGCAGTCCGAGACACCGTCACCAAGAAGGTGGAACCCAGCTATTCCTCAAAGTGTAGAGAATATCGTCTTGAAAGCAACGGCTAAAGATTCCTTCCACCGTTATGCAAGTGTGGAGGAAATGGCAGAGGATTTGAATACGGCTCTCAACCCGGAAAGGCTGAATGAAAGCAAGTTTGTCATACCGGAAGATGATGATGTCACGAAAGCCATTCCAATTATCACGAATGATGAACTGTTCCAGAATCAGGATGAGACGAAGGTTATAGCTGAACAGGATGATACAGTCGCATCGGGTGCATCATCAAAAAAGAGCAGTGACGGAAAGAAGACCAAGAAGGACAAAAAAGAAAAAAAGAATAAGAAGGCAGATAAAGAGAAAAAGCCGAAGAAGAAACGAAGCTGGGTAAAGATTACGGCCATTATCTTTGGTATTATGGTTGTCTTGGCTGTTTTGGCCGTCCTATTCCTGCCCGGAATTCTGGCTGCGAAGGATGTAGAGGTCCCGGATGTTTCAGATACTCAACTGGACAAGGCCCTTTCCGCTTTGGGAGCATCAGGCCTTGAAATTGGTGAAGTCATCGAGAGAGAGGATGATGAAATCGAAGACGGCAATGTGATTAAAACGGAGCCAGAAGCAGGCAGCATCGTGAAGGAAGGCTCATCTGTCGATGTATACTACAGCATTGGGAAAAAGAAGGTTGAAGTGCTGAATTACATTGGGCGTGATTATGAGGACATTGAAAACCTGCTGGAAAACTTCGGCTATAAAGATATCGTTATTAATAAAGTGAATGATGAATCTGAGGTTGGAACGGTTCTAGAGCAGGAGCCTGGCAAGGGAGAGAGTGTTATTCCATCAGAGACGGTTTTGACGCTGACAGTATCCAATGGACCAGCCAAGGTGAATTTGAAAGACTTAACGGACTATACGAAGAAGGCATTGGATGATTATGCCGCAGATACAGGTCTAAGAATCACGTTCGCTGAGGAACAATACAGCGATTCCGTTCCTGCAGGCCAGGTTATTTCTCAATCTCCAGCAGCAGGAACTGCTCTTGAGGTGGGTTCCGAGGTGAATGTTGTTCTCTCTAAAGGAGCGGAAGAAATCCCGCCGCAGGAGGAGACGAAGGAAGTAACCATTACGTATGAT
The DNA here is from genome assembly GCF_001183965.1 of Bacillus sp. FJAT-27916. Taxonomy (GTDB): domain Bacteria; phylum Bacillota; class Bacilli; order Bacillales; family Pradoshiaceae; genus Pradoshia. The sequence goes on along the minus strand of NZ_LFZV01000001.1, from coordinate 2,682,492 downwards.
GAAGAACTTGAAGGAACACCTCAGACAGTGACCATCTTAATTGAGGACCTTGATAATACGATGACAGAACCCGTAGAGACATTCGAAATAACGGAAACGGTTAAGAAAACCTTGCATTTCAGGATTCCGTACAAGGGACGAGCGGGGTATAAAATCATTAAGGATAACAGTGTGTATGACGAAGGCGTCATCAATTATTCCGGAAATGATTGAATAAAGGAGTGAATATATGCCTGAAGGCAAAATCATTAAAGCATTAAGCGGCTTTTATTATGTTATGGATGGTAACCAGATCATCCAGTGCAGAGGACGCGGTGTTTTCAGAAAGAAGAAGGTATCTCCTTTAGTTGGTGATATCGTTGATTTTCAAGCAGAAAACCCGACAGATGGCTATATCATGGAAATTAAGGAACGGAAGAATGAGCTAGTCCGTCCCCCTATCGCCAATATTGATCAAGCCATTCTTGTCTTTTCTGCCGTAGAGCCCGAATTCAGCCCTGGATTGCTTGACCGCTTTCTTGTGCTGGTTGAATCAAAGGCCATTGCGCCAATTATATGCATCAGCAAGGTAGATTTGTTGGATGAAGCTGGATTAACTCAGATTGAGGGATATGCAGAGCATTACCGGAATATCGGCTATAAGGTGATTCTTACCTCTTCCAATGAGGAAACAGGCGTTGCAGACCTAATGCCGTTTATCCACGGAAAAACATCCGTTTTTGCCGGCCAATCGGGCGTAGGAAAATCCTCTTTATTGAACGCTCTTGATCCGGAGTTGAATTTAAAGACAAACGAAATTTCTTCACATTTAGGAAGAGGCAGACACACGACAAGGCATGTTGAATTAATCAATATTGGAGATGGCTTGATTGCCGATACACCGGGATTCAGTTCTCTAGAATTCACCGATATTGATGCGGTTGAGCTTAGTGATTGCTTCCCTGAGATAAGAGAGAAGAGTGCAGAATGCAAGTTCAGGGGATGCATGCATGTGAAGGAACCGAAATGTGCGGTGAAGGAAGCTGTTGAATCTGGTGAGATAGAGTCCTATCGATATGATCATTATCTGCAGTTCCTAGAAGAAATTAAAGATAGAAAGCCGAGGTATTAATTATGGTAAAGATTGCACCATCCATTTTATCAGCTGACTTTTCTAAATTAGGAGAAGAAATCAAGGATGTTGAACGCGGCGGGGCTGATTGGATTCATATTGATGTGATGGACGGGCATTTTGTTCCGAATATCACGATTGGTCCGTTAATTGTTGAAGCGATCCGTCCGATTACGAAGCTCACTCTTGACGTCCATTTAATGATTGATAATCCAGATCAATATATTGAAGCTTTTGCAAAAGCGGGTGCTGATTATATTACCGTTCATGCAGAGGCCTGCACACATTTGCACCGGACCATTCAGTTGATCAAGTCATTCGGCGTGAAAGCTGGTGTGGTGCTGAATCCTGCAACACCGGCTTCTGTGCTGGAATATGTGCTGGAAGAGCTAGATATGGTCCTTCTCATGACTGTCAATCCAGGCTTTGGAGGACAAGCCTTCATTCCATCAGTGCTGGATAAGATCGAACAAGTCCGCAGCATGATTGATGAGAAGGGATTGGCTGTTGAGATTGAGATTGACGGCGGTGTTAATCCTGAGACGGCAAGACAATGTGTCGAACGCGGGGCAACCGTGCTTGTGGCAGGTTCGGCTATCTATAACAAAGCAGACCGAAAACAGGCGATTGCCGATGTTCGCGGATAAGGCGAAGATATAAGGAAGATAGAGTGAAAAATCACCGATGAAAGGGTGATCCGATTGGGCCGCTTGGCTTATGCCGGATCATCCTTTTTCTTCAGAAGGAGGAATTGATGTGAATATTCGAATTGTCGCAGGAGGACCAGAGGAGGGGCTGCCTGACCTGAAAGCAATCGCAGCCATGGAGGATAGGCAGCTCTGGTGCGGAGCCGACAGAGGTGCTTTGGTACTTGCTGAGAGGGGCATTGAGATGGAAGCAGCCTTTGGTGATTTTGATTCCGTTACGGAGGAGGAAATGGACACAATCCGTCAATTTGCCAAGGATGTCTATCCATACCCGGCGGAAAAGGATGAGAGTGATCTTGAGCTTGCAGTTGAATGGGCGTATGGGTTAAACCCAGACAAGATAACCATTTATGGGGCTACAGGCGGAAGGATGGATCATGCCATGGCTAATATGATGCTTCTTGCAAGCGAGGAACACCTGAAGCAGCCGGTAAAGACAGAGCTTGTGGACAATCAGAATGAGATCTCCTTTTATGAGCCTGGGGTTTATACGATTCACGAACAAGAGAAGCGTTATGTATCCTTCCTGCCTATTAGTAAAGAAATATCCGGCATGACACTTACCGGCTTTTTGTATCCTTTGACAAATGATACATTAATCCGGGGCAGAACACGGTCAATCAGCAATCAATTAAATTCCCCTACCGGTACTTTTTCGTTTACCTCCGGCATATTAATGATGATAAGAAGCACAGATTAATATGCTCTAGATAGGCTAATAGCATTTATAGATAAGCCATTAATGCAGGATGAACCAGGAAAAGGATCAGTTTCAGGCTAGCATTAAGGAGGGACAGAATGAAATTTTATACGATTAAATTGCCCCGCTTTTTAGGCGGGATTGTCAAGGCTATGTTAGGAGCATTCAAGAAAGGATAAGGGATGGCGGGCTTTTTTGCCTGCCGGCCTTCGAAATTTATACACTGTTTCGCACCCGTCATTTTCATGAGGGTGTTTTTTTATGAGAAAGTTTTGTTCCTTAAGAGGGTTAATTTGGTGAATAGGGGAAAAATGAAAAAGCATCCTGCCTTGACAGGATGCTTTGTTTCGCTTGATTAAACGCGTTCAACTTTGCCAGATTTAAGCGCTCTTGCAGAAACGTATACTTTTTTCGGTTTTCCGTTTACAAGAATACGTACTTTTTGAACGTTCGCTTTCCATGTACGTTTGTTAGCGTTCATAGCGTGAGAACGGTGGTTTCCGGAAGTTGTTTTTCTACCAGTGATAACACATTTGCGTGCCATAGCCAAATTCCCTCCTTACGTGCTTATGTTAATGAGTTCTTTTAGTCGGTCTCTTCAAAAGATACCTTAATAATTTAACACACCTCCTGAGAGATTGCAATACAATTGGGACGGTCTTTCAAGAAAAAAGCCTTGACATAAGATTTTAACTTTGATTAATTGAAATAGGATAAAGACTTTCCATTCAAAAGTGATTATAGTAAAATGTTTTTAGCTATGGTTAACCTAAAGGGGGAATTAGTATGTCCATTGAAATGAGCACCAAATTCGGACAAATAGATATTTCGAATGATGTAGTGGCAATCATTGCAGGCGGTGCAGCGGTTGACTGCTACGGTATTGTTGGCATGGCATCAAAGAACCAAATTAAAGACGGACTTAGCGAAATTCTTCGTAAAGAAAACTTCTCCAAGGGAGTTGTGGTCAGACAAGAGGAAGATGAAATACACATTGATATGTATATCATCGTGAGCTATGGAACAAAAATCTCAGAGATTGCTCACAACGTACAATCTAAAGTGAAATATACGTTGAATCAAACTGTAGGACTATCGGTTGAATCCGTTAATATTTTTGTTCAAGGGGTTCGTGTGACGAATCCGTAATTTAAGGAGGAAATTTTAGTGGTTATAACATCTATTGACGGCAAAAGATTCGCCGAAATGGTCATACAGGGAGCAAACAGGCTTTCTGCCAACGCAAAATTAGTTGATGCGTTGAATGTCTTCCCTGTACCGGACGGAGATACAGGGACGAATATGAACTTGTCGATGACTTCTGGAGCGAATGAAGTTAGAAATAATGTGCAAGATCATATCGGAAAAGTAGGATCTTCCCTGGCGAAGGGTCTTCTAATGGGTGCGCGAGGCAACTCCGGCGTTATCTTGTCCCAGTTGTTCCGCGGATTTGCAAAGAACATTGAAGCGAAAGCGACGATTAACAGCAAAGATTTTGCACAAGCGTTCGAAGCTGGGGTAGAAACAGCTTATAAAGCGGTTATGAAGCCTGTTGAAGGTACCATTCTTACGGTTGCAAAAGATGCAGCTAAAGCTGGTATGACAGCTGCTGAGAAGGAAGAAAGCATTACAGCTGTTATGGAGGCTGTTCTTGCAGAAGCGAAGGCTTCCTTGAAGCGTACGCCTGATCTATTGCCGGTTCTTAAGGAAGTTGGCGTTGTTGACAGCGGCGGGCAAGGACTTGTATTTGTGTATGAAGGTTTCTTAGCAGAGCTAAGAGGTGAGAAATTAGCTGAAACACCAGATAGCAAGCCGAAAATGGACGAGCTTGTCAAGGCTGAGCATCATATGAGCGTTCAAGGCCATATGAAAACCGAAGACATTGAGTTCGGCTACTGCACAGAGTTTATGGTTCGCTTTGAGCCGGAGAAGATTGCAGAAAACCCATTCAATGAAGAAAAATTCCGTCAGGATTTAAGCCAGTTTGGAGATTCCTTGCTTGTTATCTCAGATGATGACATTGTAAAGGTTCATATCCATGCTGAGAATCCTGGAAATTGCTTGAATTATGGGCAAAAATACGGCAGCTTGATCAAAATCAAGGTTGAAAATATGCGTGAACAGCATTCCACGATTTTGAATGAAACAGATAACCAATTACGTGAGAATACAGTTCCTGCGCAAACAGAAAAGAAACCATTCGGCGTTGTTGCCATCGCCATGGGAGAAGGAATCGCTGACCTGTTCCGAAGCATCGGCGCTGATATTGTCATCGAAGGCGGTCAAACAATGAACCCGTCTACAGAGGATATCGTTAAAGCGGTTGAATCAATCAATGCGGACCACATCTATATCCTTCCGAACAACAAAAATATCATTATGGCGGCTAACCAAGCCTCTGATGTGAGCGAGAAGGCTGTAACAGTGATTCCAAGTAAAACAATCCCTCAAGGATTAACAGCTCTTCTTTCCTTCAACCCTTCTGCAGCTGCACAAGAGAATGAGGAATTGATGAACGAAGCTCTGCAAAATGTCGTGACTGGACAAATTACATTTGCTGTTCGTGACACAAGCATTGAAGGCCTTGAAATTGAGAAAGACGATTACATGGGTCTGATCGACGGCAAGATTAAAGTCAAAAATAAGGATCGAGTCGAGGCGGCAAAAGAAGTTCTAAGCACGATGCTGGATGACGCTGAGATTTTAACGATTCTATATGGTGAGGAAACTTCCGAGGATGAAGTTGATGCCCTTGTTGATTACTGCGGCGAAGAATACCCGGATCTTGAAGTAGAGGTCCATAATGGTAAACAACCGCTTTATTCCTATATTTTTGCGGCTGAATAAAAAGAGCATAATGTGGAAAAGAGAATAGAAGGGGTCTCGCCCCTTCTATTTCATTATGTACAGATATTTAAGATATTTATCGGATATCGTAGGAGGAGAGGATACACACATGAAATATAAAAGTGTCTTTGATATTATCGGTCCTGTCATGATCGGTCCTTCCAGCTCGCATACAGCAGGAGCTGCCCGTATCGGCCGAGTTGCACGCAGTCTATTCAATCGCCAGCCTGACTGGGCGGTTGTTTCCCTGTATGGATCATTTGCCAAGACCTATAAGGGACATGGGACAGATGTGGCCATCATTGCCGGATTGCTTGATTTTGACACCTCAGATCCCCGCCTGCCACAGGCATTGGAAATTGCCAAGAAAGAAAATCTGAAAGTGACATTTATTGAAGAAGAGGCCATTACAGATCATCCGAACACGGCAAGAATTCGCATGGGTGATAGTGAAGGAGAAATGGAACTGGTGGGAATCTCCATCGGCGGCGGGAAAATAGAAATCCTCGAATTAAACGGCTTCGAGCTGCGTCTCTCCGGCCATCATCCGGCCATCCTCGTTGTCCATGATGATAAATTTGGCGCCATTGCCAGTGTTTCCAATGTGTTGGCACGTCATCAGATTAATATTGGCCATATGGAAGTATCCAGAAAAGAGGTTGGAAGCACAGCCTTGATGACGATTGAAGTGGACCAAAATATCGGGCAGGACATATTGGATGAAATCACTCAACTAGACCATATTACAAGAGTAACGAAAATAGCTGATTAAAGGGAGGGTAATGGATGTTTCGCAATGTAGCTGAGCTGGTTGAATTAGCCGAAACGAGACAAGTGAAAATAGCTGAAGTGATGATTCAGCAGGAAATGGATGTGACAGGCAGATCGCGCGAGGAAGTCATCCAATTTATGGACCGCAACCTCACTGTCATGGAAGAAGCCATCGAAAGAGGCCTTAAAGGAGTTAAATCCCATTCAGGATTAACCGGAGGGGACGCGGTGCTGCTTCAAGAATATATTAAGAAGGGGAAAAGCCTTTCCGGCGAAGTATTGCTGGATGGAGTCAGCAAGGCGGTCGCGACCAATGAGGTAAATGCAGCGATGGGGACAATTTGTGCAACCCCGACAGCAGGGTCTGCCGGTGTCGTGCCAGGTACCTTATTTGCCGTTAAAGAGAAGCTGAACCCCACGAGACAGGAAATGATTGAATTTCTTTTCACATCAGGAGCATTTGGATTTGTCGTAGCCAATAATGCCTCCATTTCAGGAGCTGCCGGCGGATGCCAGGCTGAAGTAGGCTCTGCCTCTGGTATGGCCGCTGCGGCAATTGTGGAGCTTGCCGGAGGTACACCATCCCAATGTGCTGAGGCGATGGCAATCACGCTGAAAAACATGCTGGGTCTTGTTTGTGATCCGGTAGCAGGTCTTGTCGAGGTACCTTGTGTTAAACGGAACGCAATGGGAGCAGCCAATGCGATGGTTGCAGCTGATATGGCCCTTGCCGGCATTAAGAGCAGAATTCCATGTGATGAGGTAATTGACGCGATGTACAAAATTGGTCAGACGATGCCGGTTGCACTTAGAGAGACTGCTCAGGGCGGTTTGGCTGCTACTCCAACCGGACGCGAGCTGGAAGCAAAAATATTCGGGATATCGCTGGAGAAGAAATGAACCCGTTAGCACAGCTGTCGGTTGAAGAAGTAAAAGGAGTGGGGAATGAATCAAGGATGCTTTTAGAGTCCATTGGAATTCATACAGTGGATGATCTTTTGAACTATTTCCCATACCGTTATGAGGATTATCGCGTCAAGGATATCGTTGAAGCTGCTCATGATGAGCGAATTACCATTGAGGGAATTATCCAATCAGCTCCGAATGTATCTTATTTCGGCCGGAAAAAATCAAGGCTGACCTTCAAGCTGCTGACCGGCCGCCATCTCATAACCGTTATCTTCTTCAATCAGCCTTATATCAAGAACAAGCTGGTATTAAATGAATCCATTACTGTTACTGGAAAATGGGATAAGAACAGGCTGACGCTGACTGCGTCGGAGTACAAGCTGAATGCAGTTGCTCGTACCCATGAATTTGAGCCTGTTTATCATACGAGAGGCGATTTATCGGTCAAAATGCTCCGCAAGTGGATCAAACAGGCCTATGCCGATTATTATGCAGATATCCCAGAAATTTTGCCGGAGCGTTATTTGACGGAATATAAGCTTCCGCCGCGAAGTGTGGCAATGAGGTATTTGCATTTCCCAAAAGACAGCATGGAAGTGAAGCAGGCACATCGCCGTTTTGTCTATGAGGAGTTCTTGTTATTCCAGCTGAAAATGCAGGCGCTTAGAAAGGTGAACCGCGAAAGCTCAAATGGGAAGGTGCATGCCTTCAATAATGAGAAGGTCAAGGATTTTATTGCCTCCTTGCCATTTGAGCTGACTGATGCTCAGAAGAAGGTCGTGAATGAAATTCTTGCTGATATAAGGTCTCCCTACCGCATGAATCGTCTCCTTCAAGGAGACGTTGGCTCAGGTAAAACGGTTGTCGCAGCCATTCTCCTATATGCGGCCGTTACGGCAGGCAGCCAGGGTGCCTTAATGGTACCGACAGAGATCCTAGCGGAGCAGCATGCAAACTCGCTGTATGATTTGCTGACACCATTTGGAGTCGAGGTTGCTTTGCTCACATCAAGTGTGAAGGGGAAACGCCGCAAGGAAATGATGGACCTGCTGGCACAGGGTGAGATTGATATTTTGATAGGGACTCATGCGTTAATTCAAAAGGATGTAAACTTCAAGGATTTGGGATTGGTCATTACGGATGAGCAGCATCGGTTTGGTGTAAGCCAGCGCCGAATCCTCCGTGACAAGGGCGAAAGTCCGGATGTCTTATTTATGACAGCCACTCCAATTCCCCGCACGCTTGCTATCACAGCCTTTGGAGAGATGGATGTATCCATTATCGATCAGCTCCCTTCTGGAAGGAAAACGATTGAAACGTATTGGGCAAAGCATTCCATGCTAGGGCGGATTCTTCAATTCATGGAGAAGGAATTAGCTAAAGGAAGGCAGGCGTATGTCATTTGCCCGCTGATTGAGGAATCGGAAAAGCTTGATCTTCAAAATGTACTTGATGTCCATGCAGCCATGACTCAATATTTCACGCCGAAATATACAGTCGGACTCATGCATGGCAAGCTGCCGGCTGATGAGAAGGATGAGGTGATGCGGGGATTTGGAAAGAATGAGATTCAAATCCTTGTCTCTACTACAGTCGTTGAAGTTGGTGTGAATGTGCCGAATGCAAGTGTAATGGTCATTTATGATGCCGAACGATTTGGATTATCACAGCTGCATCAGCTGAGAGGACGGGTCGGGCGCGGAGCTGAACAATCCTATTGTGTTTTGATTGCAGACCCGAAAACAGAAGTAGGTGTGGAACGGCTGAATGCCATGTGTGAGACGGCAGATGGATTCGTGTTGAGTGAGAAGGATCTTGAACTAAGGGGTCCTGGTGATTTCTTTGGAAGCAAGCAAAGCGGCCTTCCTGAATTTAAGATGGCTGATATGGTTCATGATTACAGGGCATTGGAGACAGCGCGCAAGGATGCAGATGAATTAGTCAATTCCACGGAGTTCTGGGAGTCGGACGAATATATCTATTTAAGAGAATACTTGAATGCATCAGGTATTCTCGAGGGAGAAAAACTAGATTGACTAAACAGATTGCGCCGGAGTTTTCAGGTAACTCTTGCAATCTGTTTTTTTAGATTATATACTACTATTAGTACCTAGTCATAAATAAATCGGAAGGTGAATCATCTTGAGACGTAATAAAAAAGACCGCCAAGTCTTGCTGACAGAAATGATTGAGACAAATCCTTTTATTACAGATGAGGAATTGGCTGACAAGCTTGAGGTCAGTATCCAGACCATTCGATTAGACCGCCTTGAATTATCAATTCCTGAACTTAGGGAGAGAATAAAAACAATGGCGGAAAAGAAAATGACTGATGACATTAAATCATTGCCGGTTGAAGAAATCATCGGCGAGATTATTGATATTGAAATGGACCACAGTGCCATCTCTTTGTTGGATATCCGCTCAGAGCATGTCTTTAAACGAAATGGCATCGCACGGGGGCATCATCTATTCGCACAGGCTAATTCCCTTGCAGTCGCTGTCACAAATGATGAATTGGCATTGACGGCAAAGGCAAATATTCAGTTCACTCAGCCGGTTCATGAAGGAGACCGCGTTATTGCAAAGGCACGTGTAATGGATGTGGATAAAGAAAAGGGGAGATCGCAGGTTGCGGTCCGAAGCTATGTTGGAACAACCCTCGTCTTTAAAGGCGAGTTTAATATGTATCGAGCTACTATGACAAAAAAGGATGAATAGAACATGATTATTGCATTGGATGCTATGGGTGGAGATCACGGACCGAAGGAATCGGTTAAGGGAGCAGAAAAGGCTATACAAGCGTTCCCGGATTTAGAAATTTTGCTGATCGGCAATGAAGCTGAAATCAAGAAATATCAAACCGTCACAGAACGGATAACGATTATACATACTGAAGAGGTCATAACCGGAGATGATGAGCCGGTAAGAGCCGTAAGAAGAAAGAAGAATGCCTCAATGGTTCTTGCAGCGCAAGCCGTAAAAGACAAAAAGGCAGATGCCTGTATTTCTGCGGGCAACACAGGAGCCCTGATGGCAGCTGGATTATTTGTTGTTGGGCGCATTGATGGAATCGATCGTCCGGCCTTGAGCCCGACATTGCCGACTGTTGACGGGAAAGGCTTTGTCCTTCTTGATGTCGGAGCTAATGCGGATGCTAAGCCGGAGCACCTCTATCAATACGGATTAATGGGTTCAGTCTATGCAGAAAAAGTACGCAATATTGAAAAGCCGCGAGTAGGATTATTAAATATCGGTACAGAAGACAAGAAGGGCAATGAATTAACGAAGGCAGCGTTTGCTTTGTTGAAAGAGGCTGATTTCAATTTCATCGGGAATGTAGAGGCGCGTGAATTATTAAATGGTGCAGCTGATGTTGTCGTAACGGATGGATTCACCGGAAATATGGTGTTGAAAACAACCGAGGGAACAGCAGGGGCACTCTTCAAGATGATGAAGGAAGCTATGACAGCAGATTTAAAGAGTAAGCTTGCTGCAGCTGTCCTCAAACCTGCATTGAAGGAACTGAAGAATCAAATGGACTACTCCGAATATGGCGGAGCAGGGTTGTTCGGCCTGAAGGCGCCTGTTATCAAAGCACACGGATCATCAGATGCCAATGCCTTCTATAATGCTATCCGTCAAGCGAGAATTATGGTGGAGCACCGCGTGACTGAAACGATTCACGAGACTATTAACCAAGCATAAAGGAGGATATGATGACAAAACTTGCTTTTGTTTTTCCGGGCCAGGGTTCACAGGTTATTGGTATGGGACAGGATGTGTATGAACAGGTACGTTCAGCAAAGGCCTTATTTGATAAGGCGGATGAATGCTTAGAACCGGGGTTCACAAACCTGATCTTTAATGGGGAGAAGGAGACACTGACTTTGACGCAAAATGCCCAGCCTGCTTTATTAACAACGAGCATGGCGCTTTATCAGACCTTTCTGGAAAGAGGGGGCATGAAACCTGATTATGCTGCAGGACACAGCCTTGGTGAATATACGGCTTATACGGCAATGGGAGCCATGTCGTTTGAGGATGCGGTTAAACTCGTCCGCCGCCGAGGTTTGTATATGGAAGAAGCCGTTCCGAAGGGGGAGGGTGCAATGAGCGCCATCCTCGGAGCGGACGAGAATATGCTTGCAGATGTCGTCGGCTCCGTTACTGAAGGCGGACATCCAGTTCAGCTCGCCAATATAAACAGCCCGGGACAAATTGTCATATCCGGTACTGCTGAAGGAGTAAGGCTTGCCTCAGAGCTCGCCAAGGAAAGAGGAGCCAAACGGTCCATGCCGCTTGTTGTCAGCGGACCGTTTCACTCTTCGCTCATGAAGCCGGCGGCAAGAATGCTGGAAGAAGCTCTTTCAGGCATTCAAATGACAGAGCCTGACTCACCGGTTGTGGCTAATTATACAGCGAAGCCTGCTGTCGCAGAGGAAATAAAAGCAAGTCTAGTTCATCAGCTCTATTCGCCGGTCAAATGGCAGCAATCCGTTGAATACATGATTGGAGAAGGTGTAGATACCTTTGTGGAATTTGGACCTGGTACCGTCTTATCCGGCTTGATCAAGAAGATTAACCGGAAGGCTCGTACATACTCCATTAAGGATTTAGAGACGTGTGATCACGTGATTGCACAATTGAAGGGGGGAAAGGCGAATGAGTAATTTATCCGGAAAAGCCGCGCTTGTCACAGGTGCATCTAGAGGGATCGGAAAAGCTATTGCACTTGAACTCGCACGTCAAGGGGCTGATGTGGCCGTTAATTATGCGGGGAGTGCCGACCGAGCGGCAGAGGTTGTGAAGGAAATCGAGAGCCTTGGAGGGAAGGCCATAGCCATTCAAGGGGATGTGGCTGATTCGAAAAGAGTTACTGAGATGGTTCAAGAAACCATCCAGACGTTCGGCCGTCTTGACATATTGGTCAATAATGCTGGAATCACAAGGGACACGCTGCTCATGCGCATGAAGGAAGAAGATTGGGATGCTGTAATTAATACGAACCTAAAAGGAGTTTTCTTGAGTACGAAAGCTGTCACAAGGCAGATGATGAAACAGAGGAGCGGCAGGATTATCAATATCGCATCAGTCGTTGGACTTGCAGGAAATGCCGGACAGGCAAACTATGTTGCTGCCAAAGCTGGCGTGATTGGTCTGACCAAAACAACGGCTCGTGAACTCGCTCCAAGAGGGATTACCGTCAATGCCGTAGCACCTGGGTTCATAGAAACGGATATGACAGGAGCACTTCCAGAAGGTGTTGCAGGAGACATGCTCGGGCAAATCCCGCTTGGAAGGTTCGGGGCACCGGAGGATGTGGCCAAGCTTGTTGGTTTCCTAGCTTCAGATGATGCTTCCTATATGACAGGGCAGACGCTGAATGTTGATGGCGGGATGGTCATGCAGTAATTGAAGGATTGAATATACTTGTTAACACATGTACAATAGATTGGACAACTTGAAGGGAGGTGAAGTTGTGGCTGAAGTATTAGAAAGAGTAACGAAAATAATCGTAGACCGCCTTGGCGTTGAAGAATCTGAAGTAACACTTGAAGCTTCATTTAAAGATGATTTAGGCGCTGATTCACTAGATGTAGTGGAATTGGTGATGGAACTTGAAGATGAATTCGGCATGGAAATCTCTGATGATGATGCTGAAAAAATTTCAACTGTTGGCGACGCGGTGAACTACATAAAAAGCCAAAGCTAATCAGCACCCTTTAAGCCCCGTAGTATAGCGGGGCTTTTCGTATGATAATCCGCATGAGTTTTCGTGGATGGCTTTGTATATCCTTTTTGAATATAGTAAATTCTAATTTGTACCTTTTCCAAACGTATGGATTTATATATACTTAATGTGGGAATCTTTTTTTAGAAGGATTTAAGCGGGGGGACACTATGCATAAAAACAGAAAAAAAACATATTCAGACAATCACTTTAAAGTGTTTCAGGAAAGAATCGGTTTCACATTTTCCGATATCTCCTTGCTGAAACAAGCATTTACGCATTCATCCTATGTGAATGAGCATCGTCGTAAACCATATGAAGACAATGAACGGCTTGAATTTTTGGGTGATGCCGTACTAGAATTAACGGTATCTCAATTCCTGTACAAAAACTTCCGGACGATGAGTGAAGGGGAATTGACGAAATTAAGAGCGGCTATTGTTTGTGAACCTTCATTGGTAAAGTTTGCGACAGAGCTTTCTTTTGGTCCGCTGATCCTGCTCGGTAAGGGCGAGGAAATGACTGGCGGACGGGAACGGCCGGCACTGCTTGCGGATGTTTTTGAGGCATTCATCGGTGCACTCTACCTTGACCAAGGGTTAGAAGCGGTTATTGAGTTTCTGAAACAATGGGTATATCCGAAGATTCATGACGGTGCTTTTTCTCATGTGATGGATTATAAGAGCCAATTGCAGGAGTTGGTTCAAAAAGATGGAGTGGGTATATTAGAATACCGTATCCTGCAAGAAAAGGGTCCTGCGCATAACCGGGAATTCGTGGCGAAGGTTTCGCTCAATGGGACGGATTTCGGTACGGGAAAAGGCAAATCAAAAAAAGAAGCAGAACAGCATGCTGCTCAGCAAGCGTTGATTCATTTGCGTAAAAGCAGCAAATCCTGAGGAAAAAAGGCAGTTGGATACCATGACAGTAGATAATCAATTGTTCTTGAAACGATTAGATGTAATAGGATTCAAGTCGTTTGCAGAACGCATTTCAATAGAGTTTGTTTCTGGTGTGACAGCTGTAGTGGGTCCGAATGGAAGCGGGAAAAGCAATATCACCGATTCTATTCGCTGGGTTCTTGGCGAGCAATCAGCCAAATCGCTACGAGGAGCGAAGATGGAGGATATTATTTTTGCCGGCAGTGATTCCAGGAAGCCGCTGAACTTTGCAGAAGTTACACTAACCTTAAATAATGAAAGCAAGTTTCTTCCCATCGATTTTCATGAAGTTAGTGTCACAAGAAGGGTAACCCGTTCCGGTGACAGTGACTTTTATATTAATAATCAGCCATGCCGGCTGAAGGATATTATTGATCTTTTCATGGATTCCGGTCTTGGCAAAGAGGCATTCTCTATCATAAGCCAAGGGAAAGTGGAAGAAATATTAAGCTCAAAGCCTGAGGAGAGAAGAACCATCTTTGAAGAGGCCGCAGGTGTCCTGAAATATAAAACACGAAAGAAAAAGGCTGAGGCCAAGCTTGAGGAAACTAGGGCAAATCTCAACCGAGTTCAGGATATCCTTCATGAGCTTGAAGGACAGGTGGAGCCATTAAAGATACAGGCCTCCATTGCACGCGATTACCTTCAAAAGAAAGAGGAGCTTGAAGAATTCGAGGCGGCTCTGCTTGTGTATGAAGTGGAAGACCTTCATAGAAAGTGGACAAGCCTAAAAGAGCAGCTAGAAGGTCATCAAGCCAATGAAGCTGACTTCAGCTCACGCATTTCGGCTAAAGAGCAGGAGGTTGAGAGGAATCGAGAGAAGCTGGCTTCCCTTGATACGAGACTGCAAGAACTACAGTCTGCCCTTTTGCATGTCAGTGAAGAGCTTGAGAAGGTAGAAGGAAGAAAGCAAGTTCTAAAGGAACGCATGAAAAATGCGAGCCAGAATAAAAGTCAGCTTGAGAGGACACTTTCCGCTTCTAAAGAGAAAATTAGTCTTCTCATTCAGAGTAAAGAGGAGAAATCTAACGCTCTATCCTGCTTGAAGCAAGAAACAGAAGCAGCAAAAAGAGAGCTTAATCAGAAGCAAGGCATTTTAAGAAATTTTGCCGGTGATCTTGAGGCTAAGATTGATGCCCTGAAAAGCGACTATATTGAATATTTGAATAAGCAGGCAGCAGCCAAGCATGAACTGGTGTATTTGAAGCAGCAGGTTGAGCAGCAAACGAATAAACACGAAAAGCTCGACCAGGATAATGAAAAGCTTTTACAGGCAAGAGAAAGCGTGACCTCCCGTTTGAATGAGGCAGAAGCTAGATTGAAAGCTGTCCAGCAGGATTTGACCAATCAAGTCCATCGTTACCGGGAAACGGAACGCTCACATGATAACCTGAAGCGTCAATATGAAAAGCAGGAGAAGACGCTTTATCAAGCTTATCAATACTTGCAAAAAGCAAAGTCGAGAAAAGAAATGCTAGAAGAGATGGAAGAGGATTACTCGGGCTTTTTCCAAGGAGTCAAAGAAATCCTGAAGGCAAAGGATAAACAGCTGCCGGGCGTCCATGGTGCCGTGGCTGAACTCATTCAAGTGCCAAAGGATTATGCGCTTGCCATTGAAACCGCACTCGGCGGGGCTTTGCAAAACATTGTCATGGAAGAAGAGAGCCATGCACGTAAGGCAATCAGCTTCTTAAAGAAAAATAGGCTTGGAAGAGCTACCTTCCTGCCGCTATCCACCATTAAAGGCAAGTATATACCGGCGCAGACCATCCAGGCTATTTCGTCCCACCCGGCATTTATTGGCGTAGGTGCGGAGCTTATCCACTATGATTCCCGCTATAAGGACATTATGATGAGCCTGCTTGGTAATGTCGTCATTGTAAAGGACCTTGTCGGAGCCAATGAGATTGCCAAAATGGCAGGCTACCGATACAGGCTTGTGACGCTTGAAGGGGATGTCGTCAGTCCGGGCGGTGCCATGACAGGCGGTGCGAGCAGACAGTCAGGCTCGTCCATTCTCTCCAGAAAAGGAGAAATCGAAGAGCTCATAGAAAAGCTTGGCCAGATGGAAGAGCAAACAAGCAAGCTTGAAGCACATGTAAAAGCCTTGAAAAACGATGTAGCGGCCTCAGAGAAGCAGTTGAACCGTCTTCGTGAGGCTGGGGAAACCCTCCGTGTCAATGAGGAGGTCATCAAGGGACAAATTCGTGAATGGCAAAGCGAGCAGCGTAACGTGAATGAACGCTTAACCATCTATGATATGGAGAAGTCTACCTTAGATGAGGAACAGTCGTACCGAGAAGGCCGCATTCATGAACTCGAACAGGAACTGAGCCGTCTTGAGCAAGCCATCATGGAGATTGACCGTGATATTAATCTGTTTACTGAGCAGAAAAAGACCGACCAATCAAATAAGGATGAGCTGAGCGAAGAGGTGAATGAGCTTAAGGTACGCCTCGCATCCAAATCAGAGCAGCTTCAGCATCAGCAGAATGAAGTAATCCGTTTGACGGATGAAATAGAAGCGCTGAAGCAGACTGTAAAAGAAGCCGAAGAAGACTTGGCTCTGTTAAATGGGGAAATGACCTCCAGTTCAACAGGTGAGAACAATCTTGTTGAAATGGCAGCTGAGAAACTGAAGGTGAAGGAAGAAACCGTTCAAGATATTGCAGAACTTCAAGGGAAACGGCAGGAGCTCGCCAATAAAATTGAAGAAACGGATTATCTATTGAAGGAGTGGAATCGTCAATATAAGGGATTATCAGAGACGCTGCGTGATGAGGAAATCAAGCTGAACCGTCTTGATGTCGAGATGGACACGCGTCTTGACCTTCTAAGGGAAGAGTATATGCTCACCTTTGAAGCGGCGAAAGAAAAGTATCCGCTGACCATTGAAGCTGAGGAAGCAAAACGGAAGGTGAAACTAATCCGTCTTGCCATCGAAGAACTAGGAACGGTTAATCTTGGGGCGATTGATGAGTATGAGCGTGTGTCCGAACGCTATGAATTCCTTGTTACACAAAAGGATGATCTCCAGGAAGCGAAGGATACCCTCTTTGACGTAATCGATGAGATGGATGAGGAAATGAAGCGCCGTTTTGAAATTACCTTTAATGCCATTAAGAAGGAATTCAATTTCGTCTTCCCGTCATTATTTGGAGGGGGAAGAGCGGAGCTGAAATTGACAGACCCGGCAGACCTTCTAAATACAGGTGTCGATATTATTGCACAGCCGCCAGGCAAGAAGCTTCAAAACTTAAGCCTGCTATCTGGGGGAGAACGTGCTTTGACAGCGATAGCCCTGCTATTTGCCATTTTGCGTGTGCGGCCTGTTCCATTCTGTATTCTTGATGAGGTCGAAGCAGCGCTTGATGAAGCCAATGTGTATCGCTTCAGCCAGTATTTGAAGAAGTTCAGTAAAGAAACCCAATTTATCGTCATCACCCATCGTAAGGGAACGATGGAGGAAGCGGACGTCCTTTATGGCGTAACCATGCAGGAATCAGGCGTATCAAGGCTTGTTTCGGTGAAGCTGGAGGAAACGAGAGAATTGGTTGAATCAAAATAAAGGTGGTAGACCGATGAGTTTTTTTAAGAAGTTAAAAGATAAGTTCAGCGTGCAAACGACATCCACAACGGATAAGTTTAAACAAGGCTTGGCTAAGACCCGTAATTCCTTTTCTGAGAAGGTCAATGATTTAGTTGCCAGATATCGAGAAGTAGATGAGGACTTCTTTGAAGAGCTTGAAGATGTCATGATCCAAGCCGATATCGGTGTGGAAACAGTCATGGAGCTCATTGATAAACTGAAATTTGAAGTGAAGCGACGCAATATTAAAGAAACAAAAGAAGTACAAAGCGTTATCTCTGAAAAGCTCGTTGAAATCTATGAATCTGGTGAGGAAAGCTCAGCTGAGATGAATATCCAGGAGGATGCCTTGACAGTTGTGCTCTTTGTCGGCGTGAACGGGGTTGGGAAAACGACGACAATCGGCAAGCTTGCCCATAAATATAAGGCTGAAGGAAAGAAGGTTCTCTTGGCTGCTGGAGATACATTCCGTGCGGGAGCAATTGAACAGCTTGAGGTTTGGGGAGAGCGTGTTGGCGTAGAGGTCATTAAGCAAGGAGCCGGCTCTGACCCGGCTGCCGTGATGTATGATGCCGTACAAGCCGCTAAATCAAGAAAAGCGGATATCCTGCTTTGCGATACAGCCGGCCGCCTTCAGAATAAGGTCAACTTGATGAAAGAGCTTGAGAAGGTGAAAAAGGTAATTGAACGCGAGATTCCCGGCGCCCCTCATGAGGTCCTGCTAGTACTTGATGCGACAACAGGACAAAACGCTCTTATGCAGACAAAAACCTTCAAGGAAGCGACTGACGTAAGCGGCATCGTATTGACGAAGCTTGACGGAACAGCTAAAGGCGGGATTGTTATCGCCATTCGTCATGAGCTTGGAATTCCTGTTAAGTTCGTAGGGCTTGGCGAGCAGATGGATGATTTGCAGGAGTTTGATGCTGAACAATTTGTATACGGCTTATTTGCTGACTTAGTTGATAAAGCTGAAGAATAAGCATATAATGGCAGACCAGGAATTCTTTTAGAGAGGTTCCTGGTTTTTTTTGCATGTGGCCGTGGAGCGGGATGGAGAAAGCCTAATGAATCAGCTATTTTGTTAAGGATGGGTCCTTGACATTCTTTGATTTTCCCTTTAGAATAAATTTTTGTAAAGGTATTTCACTTAACACAGTTGGAGGGTCAGTAATGCTCGAAAAAACAATGCGTATGAACTACCTATATGACTTTTATCAATCATTGCTGACACCAAAGCAGAAAAGTTACATGTCTCTTTATTATCTGGACGATTATTCTCTTGGCGAGATTGCTGATGAATATGAGGTGAGCCGCCAGGCCGTTTATGATAATATTAAACGAACAGAAGCGATGCTTGAAGAATATGAGGCAAAGCTGCTGCTCTTTCAAAAAGCGCAGGAACGCAGCCTTTTACTCAATAAGTTAGGCAATTTAGCGGATGGATTATCTGATAAACATGTTCAACAACAACTGATTGAGATAATAGCATCTCTTGAAAAGTTAGATTAGGAGGCGGCAGAATGGCATTTGAAGGTTTAGCCGACCGACTGCAAGGCACACTTCAAAAGATCCGCGGCAAAGGAAAGGTTACAGAAGCTGATGTAAAAGAAATGATGCGTGAGGTTAAGCTCGCACTTCTTGAGGCTGATGTTAACTTTAAGGTTGTAAAGGATTTTATCAAGCGTGTCAATGAAAGGGCCATCGGTCAAGAGGTATTAAAGAGCTTGACTCCAGGTCAGCAGGTTATCAAGGTCGTCAAGGAAGAATTGACGGAATTAATGGGTGGAGAGCAGAGCAAGATTGCTGTATCCAACCGACCGCCGACCGTTATCTTAATGGTTGGTTTGCAAGGTGCCGGAAAGACAACAACTACCGGTAAGCTTGCTAATCTGCTTCGGAAGAAATATAATCGCAAGCCGATGCTTGTCGCTGCGGATATTTATCGCCCGGCGGCAATTAAGCAGCTAGAAACTCTTGGGAAGCAGCTGAGTTTCCCTGTCTTTTCATTGGGAGACCAGGTCAGCCCGGTCGAAATTGCCAAGCAGGGTGTCGCAAAAGCGAAAGAAGAGCATTGCGACTACGTCTTGGTCGATACGGCTGGACGCTTGCATGTTGACGAGAATTTGATGGGAGAACTGGCGGATATTAAAGAAGCCGTGAAGCCGGATGAGATCTTCCTTGTTGTCGATGCGATGACAGGGCAGGATGCGGTCAATGTGGCAAAAAGCTTTAATGATCAGCTGGATATTACCGGTGTTATCTTAACGAAGCTTGACGGGGATACACGAGGAGGGGCAGCCCTTTCCATTCGCTCTGTGGCGGAGAAGCCGATTAAATTCGTTGGTATGGGAGAAAAGATGGATGCGCTTGAGCCATTCCATCCAGAACGCATGGCATCACGAATTCTCGGCATGGGAGATGTACTTACCCTCATTGAGAAGGCCCAAACAGATGTGGATGAAGCAAAAGCGCGTGAACTCGAACAGAAAATGCGTACAGCGACATTTACATTAGATGATTTCCTTGAACAGTTGAGCCAGGTTAAGAAAATGGGACCGTTGGATGATATCTTGAAGATGCTCCCAGGTGCAAACAAAATCAAGGGCATGAATAATCTTTCCATTGATGATAAGCAAATTGCCCATGTTGAGGCAATCATTCAATCAATGACACAAAAAGAGAAAGACCAGCCTGAGATCATCAATGCCAGCAGGCGCAAACGGATTGCGAGAGGAAGCGGAAGACCGATTCAAGAGGTCAACAGGCTGCTCAAGCAATTTGAGGAAATGAAGAAAATGATGAAGCAGATGGCTGGAATGCAGCAAAAAGGCAAGAAAAAAGGCGGCTTTAAGTTGCCATTTATGTAAAAAAGTTGTGTGTTAAGAAAAAAGACTTTACAAGGGTATATGGATTTGGTAATATACTTACTTGTGTGATACTATTCGGAGGTGCAATAAAACAATGGCAGTAAAAATTCGTTTAAAACGTATGGGAGCTAAAAAGTCTCCTTTCTATCGTATTGTAGTAGCAGATTCTCGTTCCCCTCGTGACGGTCGTTTCATCGAAACAGTTGGAACTTACAACCCAGTTGCTAACCCAGCTGAAGTGAAAATCGACGAGGAACTAACTTTGAAATGGCTTCAAAATGGTGCTAAACCTTCTGACACAGTTCGTAACTTGTTGTCTAAAGAAGGCATCATGGAGAAATTCCACAACGCTAAACAAGGTAAGTAATATAAAGGTCCGTTATGATAGAGCTTATTAAAACAATCGTAAAGCCTCTCGTCGATCATCCGGATGACGTGACCGTATCAATGGATGAGCAAGCCAAGAAAATTATCTATACGCTTTCTGTTAATCAGCAAGATATGGGAAAGGTTATTGGCAAACAGGGGCGGGTAGCGAAAGCTATTCGGACGGTAGTATATACTGCTGCATCCAAGAGTGACAAAAAAGTCTATTTGGAAATAAGCGATTGAAGCGATAAAAAGGAGGGAATCATTCCCTCCTTTTTCTTATATTCACTGGTCCTATAGAGCCTGATAGAGGAATGCGAAATCATTATAGGCGACCTGCTGCAGGAAACGGGATGAAAGAAGTGCAGGAGCCTTAGGTTTATCTAAAGACTGACAAAAAAGCTGCCCTATCAGGAGAAAAAAGTTTCCGTTCAAAGGGATTTTGCTTCATAATGATTGGTAAAGAGGAAAAAAGTATACATAGTATCATGTCTGAAAAAAGAACCACATAATTTTTTGAATGGATGTCCATGATCAATTTCAATGTAGCATCTGTATCAACACCAACATTGTCTAAACAGAGCCCGGATGTTAATGAACCTATGATACGGCAAGACGAAAGAGGTGGGTAAATGTGAAAATTTTGCAAAATGTCATTGTAAAGCAAATACTGACTGAGAAAAGTAAGCTTGAGCTCCTAGACCAATTCAACTCGAAAAAAGCAATCCTGAAGAAAGAATGCGACCAGCTTCGTTTTGAACTGAAAAAACTAGAAAAGACCAAGAAATTTCAGCCTGTAAGCCTGAAGACTCACTTCGAGAAGGAAATTGACGTCAGGAAAGAGAAAATCAAGCTTCTTGATTTTCAAATTCAGCAGCTAGATATCCTTCCGTATGGGAGTGAATTAAAGGAGCGGGAGGTCCAAGCAATCGTGGATGTAGAAATCGGACAGAATTGGGAAGAAATTGTGCAAACTAAGACCATCATCGTGAAAGATGGAGTTGTCGACGAATTTAAATAGAGGTGAACATAAAGAATATGCAAAAATGGTACAAGGTTGGAAAGATCGTGAATACTCATGGAATCCGGGGAGAGGTGCGTGTTGTATCTTCTACTGATTTTCCAGAGGAACGCTATCAAAAGGGCAGCACTCTTTATATCTTTAAGAAGAATGCAACAGAGCCGATTGAGGTTGTTGTTGCTTCCTCTCGCCAGCATAAGAATTTTTATTTGCTGACGTTTGTTGGCCATGAAACGATTGAGAAGGTAGAAGGATATAAAGAAGGTGTTCTGAAAGTATCGGATGAACAATTGGGTGCATTGGATGAAGGAGAATACTATTACCATGAAATCATTGGCTGCACAGTTTCAACAGCTGATGGAGAAGAGCTTGGAGTAATTAAGGAAATTCTCTCGCCTGGAGCAAATGATGTGTGGGTTGTGAAGGCGAAATCCGGCAAGGAGCTCCTTATTCCTTATATTGATGATGTCGTAAAGGAAATCAATGTGGATGCCAAGTCTATCATCATTGAGCCAATGGAAGGGTTGCTGGATTGATGAGAATAGATGTATTGACATTATTCCCGGAAATGTTTGAGGGTGTTTTTGGTTCCTCAATCCTCAAGAAGGCGGCTGAGAAGCAGGCGGCAGAATATCATACCCATAACTTCAGGGAATTCTCTGATAATAAGCATCAATCGGTTGATGACTATCCTTATGGCGGGGGAGCAGGCATGGTCTTGAAGCCGCAGCCAATCTTTGATGCGCTTGAGCAAATCGCTGCCCCGTCGGCAGAAGGGAAGAAGCCGCGTGTAATTTTGCTCTGCCCTCAGGGGGAACGCTATACTCAAAAGAAAGCTGAGGAGCTTGCGAAAGAGGAACAGCTGGTCTTTGTGTGCGGTCATTATGAGGGATATGATGAGAGAATCAGGGAATTTGCCGTAACGGACGAAATCTCCATCGGTGATTTTGTCCTGACAGGCGGAGAACTTGGCGCGATGGTGATCATTGACAGCGTCGTCCGCTTATTGCCTGGCGTGCTCGGCAATGAGGACTCTCCTGTCCTTGATTCATACAGCTCAGGCCTTTTGGAACATCCTCATTATACAAGACCAGCTGATTTTAGAGGGATGAAGGTGCCAGATGTACTTTTGTCCGGCAATCATAAGTATATTGATGAATGGCGGCAGAAGGAGTCTCTAAGAAGAACCTATGAACGCCGTCCCGATCTGCTGGAGAGCTATGAGCTATCCCCAGCGGAAGAAAAATGGCTGGAAGAGATAAAAAAAGAAAATAGGTAGTTGCAAAACTTCTGTTTTATATGGTAAGATAGAGCCTGTGAGTTAAGGTGTAAAGCCTTTTCTCTTTATAACAATGTTCCGCTGTCATTCATCAATCAGGGTTGGCAAGAGCATTGCTTGGAAGGAGTTGAATACGATGCATAAATTAATCGAAGAAATCACGAAGGAACAACTTAAAACTGACCTTCCTTCTTTCCGTCCTGGTGATACAGTACGTGTACACGTGAAGGTAGTTGAGGGAACTCGTGAACGTATTCAGGTATACGAAGGCGTAGTAATCAAGCGTCGTGGAGGCGGAATCAGTGAAACTTTCACAGTCCGCAAAATTTCCTACGGTGTTGGTGTTGAGCGTGCATTCCCATTGCACACACCACGCATCGCTAAATTGGAAGTTATCCGCCGCGGTAAAGTACGCCGTGCGAAGCTTTACTACTTGCGTAACCTACGCGGTAAAGCAGCGCGTATCAAAGAAATCCGATAATTACGTGATGAACGTGAGTGGATACAAGGAGCTTGTGCTAACACAAGCTCCTTTTTCACATCATGGAGATATTGATTGCTTTTTGGTTGTATTGGTTTATATTTAAACGTATAGACAGATAGATGATACGGGGTGTTGACATGGCTAAGCGTAAGGAAAAAAATGAAATTTTTGAATGGGTTAAGGCATTGGTGATTGCTGTTTTGCTTGCGGCGATTATTCGGTACTTCTTTTTTGCCCCCATCCTAGTTGACGGATTATCAATGATGCCGACATTAAAGGATCAGGATCGCATGGTCGTGAATAAGATTGCCTACAAAATCGGTGATCCGGAACGTTTTGATATTGTCGTCTTTCATGCGACCGAAGAAAAGGATTATATTAAACGGGTAATCGGCCTGCCGGGTGACACAATAGAGTATAAGGATGATACGCTTTACATAAACGGCAAGGCGTATAAAGAGCCTTATTTGGATGAATATAAGGAACAGGTAATTGACGGACCGCTTACAGAACCGTTTACGCTTGAAGAGATTACTGGAGAGGCAACGGTGCCTGAAGGCGAAGTGTTCGTCATGGGTGATAATAGACGCTATTCGAAAGACAGCCGTCATATCGGAACGGTGAAAACCAGTGAAATACTCGGCAAGACAAGCCTTGTATACTGGCCGATGGATGACTTTGGTTTAGTGGAATAAGAGTTGAAGGTGAAAGTATGACTATACAATGGTTTCCCGGGCATATGGCAAAAGCCCGGCGTGAAGTAACAGAGAAATTAAAGCTAGTGGATATTATCTTTGAATTGGTGGATGCTAGACTTCCTCAATCTTCAAGGAATCCGATGATTGATGAAATCATTCAGCATAAGCCGCGCTTAGTTATATTGAACAAAGCAGATATGGCAGACCAGCAAAAAACGAATGAGTGGCTGGCTTATTTCGCAGAAAAAGGAATTAAGGCCGTTGCGGTCAATGCCCACCAAGGGACAGGCTTAAAGAGCATCATGTCAGGGGCGCAGGAAGTACTAAAGGAAAAAATCGATAAAATGAAATCACGCGGTATTAAGCCCCGTGCTATTCGTGCGATGATTGTCGGTATCCCGAACGTTGGGAAATCAACCCTTATTAATCGTCTTGCCGGAAAGAATATCGCCAAGACCGGCAATATGCCAGGGGTGACGAAGGCCCAGCAATGGATTAAGGTCGGCAAGGAGCTTGAGCTTCTTGATACCCCGGGGATTCTTTGGCCGAAGTTTGAGGACCAAGAGGTTGGGTACAAGCTTGCTGTGACAGGCGCCATCAAGGATACCATCCTGAACTTGCATGATATTGCTATCTATGGACTCCATTTCCTTGAAGAGGAATATCCGAACCGCCTGAAGGAACGCTATGATTTAGATGAGATTCCGGAAGAAGTCGTTCAGGCCTTTGACCAAATTGGCGCTAAGAGAGGCTGCCTGGCTGGCCGTGGATTGGTGGATTATGATAAGACTGCAGAACTAATCATTCGCGATATTCGTACAGAAAAATTCGGAAGACTTACTTTTGAACGACCAAATGATTCAGATGATGTATAATAAATAAAGAAATGAAGAGACCCCTTATTAAACGGGGTCTTTATTTATGCTGATAGACAAGTTGAAAGGAACAGGGTTATGCTGACTAAGTTGACGATTGCAGAAATAAAGGGAAGGCTGAACGGAATTAGAGACCTAGAGGACCCGTTTGTAGCTGAGTGCAGAAAGGACGGCCGTAAAGGGGTTCAGCTGGCTCTTAAAAGCCTAGAGAAGGCAATAGACAAGGAACAGATGCAAAGGGAGCATTTCGAGTCAATCTGTGCCTATGAGAGGGATTTAAGGAGTGAGGGATACCAATTCATTGCCGGCGTGGATGAGGCGGGCAGAGGGCCTTTAGCGGGACCGGTAGTAGCTGCTGCGGTTATCCTGCCGGAGGATTTCTATTTACCTGGCTTAAATGATTCCAAGCAGCTATCTGCTTTGCAGAGAACCGAATACTTTGACTTTATCCATGAGCATGCTGCCGCAGTATCAGTCGGCATTATTAATAGTCATGAAATTGATCAAATTAATATATATGAAGCAGCAAGGAAAGCAATGCTTGAGGCCATTAGACATTTGCCGTTAGCCCCGGATTATTGCTTGATTGATGCGATGGAGGTTCAAATCCCAATAGGTCAGCTTTCTTTAATAAAAGGAGATGCCAAATCGGCCTCTATTGCAGCTGCATCGGTTATCGCAAAAGAAACACGTGACCGAATGATGATTGAGTATGGTGCTCGTCATCCCCAATATGGGTTTGAGAAACATATGGGATACGGAACAAAAAGCCATTTAGAGGCTATCAATCAATATGGCCCGACTGATTGGCACCGAATGACGTTTGCCCCCCTTAAGCATTTAAACGGGAGCGGCTTTCAGCAATCGAAGTAATGGCGGCTCAGCTGGAATGCACAATCGATTTTCGTATTTTGATATGTGTGCTTGAAATGGATTAGGTGAGTTTTCCTGTGTATTTATATGGAAAACAAGAATGACGGATAATGGCAGATAGGTGCCTTCAGGACCTATCTGCTTTTTTTAGTGTGCCCGGCATGGGTGTAAGCTTTAGGGTGAAAGTCCCGAGCCTCGAAGGCAGTAGTAGGGGTTAGCCAAAGACAAGGGTGTCCGTGGTGACGCGGAATCTGAAGGAAGTTGGAGGCAAATCTCCGCCCCAAGGAACACGAACTGCATACAAGGCTAGCTGTCATTGAGTGAGTTTGCTAAACAAAACAAAGCTCTTACTGCCGAAGGTGATAGAGAGTAAATGCAGTGGGGACATGGAGAGAAAGCGTGCGCCCTTACCCGGGGAGGTCTGATGGAGATGTGAAGTACCCTTCATAACCTGTCTAGTGATAGGCAGCTGAACCATCAGAAGTCAGCTGAGGTCATAGTACGAATCGGTCTAGAACGATTCGGAAGGACCGAACAATCAAGAGAGAATAGCCCTTGGCATTCAGTCTGTCATGATGACCATAGAAAACGTAAGAGACCTCACGAGAAGAAGGATGCGGTGAATCCCGCAGGGGACTTCCCGGAGGATGGAGTGACGGCTGGCATAAGAAGATAAGCTATTCACGGAAGGAAGAAACGAGATGCTTTTGAATCAAATCCTGTCACGGGAGAATATGCTTCTCGCATTAAAGCGAGTCGAAAAGAATAAAGGAAGTCATGGAGTAGATAAGATGCCCGTACAAAACCTACGTCAGCACTTAGTCGAAAATTGGTCTTCCATCAGAGAAGCTATTCTGGAGGGAACCTACGAACCGATGCCAGTCCGAAGAGTCGAAATCCCGAAACCTGATGGCGGCTTCCGGCTACTGGGAATCCCTACCGTGACAGACCGTTTGATTCAACAGGCGATAGCCCAAGTGGTATCGAAGATATACGACCCCATGTTCTCCGAACATAGTTATGGCTTCCGACCAAACCGGAGTGCCCATGACGCTGTACGGAAGGCGAAGGGCTACATCCAAGAAGGATACAGATGGGTAGTAGACATGGACTTGGAGAAGTTCTTTGACAAGGTCAATCATGACCGACTAATGAGCACGTTGGCAAAGAGAATCGATGAGAAACCTCTATTGAAACTAATTCGCCGGTATTTACAAGCTGGAGTGATGATCAATGGAGTGGTTACCAGTATGGAGAAAGGAACTCCTCAGGGAGGTCCCCTAAGCCCCTTACTTTCAAATATTGTCCTAGATGAATTGGATAAAGAATTAGAAAGCCGGGAACATCGATTCGTACGCTATGCGGATGATTGCAATATCTACGTGAAATCCAAGCGTGCAGGTGAACGAACCTTGGCCAGCATTCAACGACTCATTGAGGGGAAGCTCCGATTGAAAGTGAATGAGAAGAAGTCAGCGGTAGGCCGACCTTGGAAACGTAAGTTTCTGGGGTTTACTTTCGCATCGACGAAAGAGCCAAAAATTCGCATCGCAAAAGCGAGCATCCAGCGAATGAAGGAGAAGGTCCGGAAAATCACTTCCAGGAAGATGCCTTACCCAATGGAATACCGGATTCAGAAACTGAACCAGTATCTAACCGGATGGTGTGGATACTTCGCGTTAGC